>WTKN01000344.1:195-2536 GCA_011524395.1 Moorena sp. SS36440bin_2 | reverse complement strand
CTGTTCCCTGTTCCCTGTTCCCTGTTCCCTGTTCCCTGTTCCCTGTTCCCTGTTCACTGTTCCCTTTGGTATATATGATTGAAGATAGACAACAGCAGCGTAACCTATCTGCTTGCGTACAACTGTTGGCTGGGGTGAAATTTGATGAGCAGTTAATTCAAGCTTATTTTCGGGAGGATATGATGCAAGAGTCAGTAGTTTATCAACGAATTATTCGCCAAGGATTAGAACAGGGATTAGAACAAGGATTAGAACAAGGAAAGCGCAATGAACTTAATTTAATTATCCGTCAAATTAGCCGTCGCTTAGGTCAGATCAATCCCCAATTACAAAATCAAATTGAGGAATTATCCTTTGACCAGTTGGAGGATTTAGGAGAAGCGTTGTTAGATTTTGAAACCGAAGTGGATTTGACCAATTGGTTGAATCAGTTATAGCGCTACGCGCAAGGCAAGAGGCAAGAGGCAAGAGGCAATAGTTGACTACAAAAGCGTTTGAGCTTGTATCAATGTCCTAACTTTAATGCGTAGTGCTATACCATTAAGAATTAAATTCGCTTGATTGTCGCACCTCTGCATCGCTTACAACCCTCTTGCCTCTTGCCTCTTGCCTCTTGCCTGCTCCCTGCTCCCTGCTCCCTATTCCCTATTCCCATGTGAGAAAAGGGTACTCGTTAAGAACAAAATAGTACCATTTTTTAATACACTAGTACTATAATATTGTCAACAAGTACTAGTTAATGATAAATTAGTACTGTTAAGTTATAAATAAGTGCATTTTAACGAGAAACGGGTACCCGTTTGTTATACAACAGTACTTGTTAACGGGAAACGAGTACTCGTATGTGAGAAACGGGTACAGGTTTGTTATACAGCAGTACAGTTTAACGAGAAAATAGTACTGGTTTGCGAGAAAATAGTACTGGTTTGCAGTAAATGGCTACTCGTCTGTTAGAGGTAATTACCCGGTCTGGTTTGTTGTTGACCCTCTTCTCTCTTCCCTGTTCCCTGTTCCCTGTACCTAACTGACTTACAAGCCACTATCCTGTTATGACAGCAGGATATCAGGGGAAAGAACGTAACATTTTTTAATAATTAAAGACTATCCAATTAACATCCGGAATAGCTTGATTTTAGACTTTTTTTTTAAATTTGTAAAAGTAAATAACTAACGTAAAAAGTGCTATATAATGATGATTAAGTCTCTCAAGTTTTGAATGCTTGCCGATATTTTATTGATCAGGAATTGCAGCAGATAATTATGGCAGTGGTGGAATATTGGTTATTCCCTGGGGATTTATAGTCGTTTATTTTATTAATGAATAGTGTAGAGCGGTTGTTGAATTGGTTATATGGTGGAGGGGTTGATGGCAATGGCTGACAATAGATCTGATGGCCAACTTGAATTTCTCTTACAGGTATTAAACGCAACTGCAGACAGTAATGGTGATGTGCAGGTAGTTTACCCATTACTGGCAACAAATATAGATAAACTTAATGAGGATTTAGCAGAAAAATTACGGGATTGGGCAACAAGTAAGCTATTTGCTGCGGAAGACTTAGCAGCAGATATTGGCAATTTTAGCAATCTAATTCAGCAATTCCCCTTGGGTGACAAAGCCAGCAATATAGAAATTGCTATCACTGGCTATGAAGTTGCACTAACTGTTTTCACCCGCGACGCTTTTCCCGAAGCTTGGGCAATGACACAACATAATCTCGCTATTGCTTACGGTGACCGCATCGAAGGGGAGAAAGCACAGAATATAGAAGAGGCCATCGCTTGTTACCAACAGGCTCTTAGAGTTTATACCTTTGAGGCATTTCGTGAACATTGGGCAATGACACAAAATAATCTCGGCATTGCTTACTATGACCGCATCGAAGGGGAGAAAGCACAGAATATAGAAGAGGCAATCGATTGCTACCAATTGGCTTTAGCCGTTTACACCCGTGATGCTTTTCCAGAAAATTGTGCATCCACTCAAAACAATCTAGGTCTTGCTTACCGTAACAGAATCAAAGGGGAAAAAGCACAAAACCTAGAACAGGCCATCGCTTGGTATCAATTGGCTTTAGAAGTACGCACCCGTGAGAGGTTTCCTGTTGATTGGGCAATGACTCAAAACAATCTAGGTCTTGCTTACCGTAACAGAATTACAGGGGAAAAAGCAGAAAACCTCGAAGATGCCATCGCTTGCTACCAATTGGCATTAACCGTGTACACCCGTGATGCTTTTCCTGTTGATTGGGCACGGACTCAAACCAATCTCGGTAGCGCTTACCATAACAGAATTACAGGGGAAAAAGCAGAAAACCTCGAAGATGCCATCGCTTGCTAC
>WTKN01000344.1:0-95 GCA_011524395.1 Moorena sp. SS36440bin_2 | reverse complement strand
CAATTGGCATTAACCGTGTACACCCGTGACGCTTTTCCTATTGATTGGGCAAGGAGTCAAAACAATCTCGGTAATGCTTACTTAGAAAGAATCAA
>WTKN01000044.1 GCA_011524395.1 Moorena sp. SS36440bin_2 | reverse complement strand
CCCCACACCTGAGGAAGTTGTGTGGTTTCCAGCACTGGTGCATTGAATCAAAGAAAGCTTTGAAATTTGCTCTAAAACTTTGGTATAAGAGGTAGAGCTAATTTTGCTGTGGACGCTACAAGCCAGTGAGCTTCCCTGGCTGACCCTTGATTTTTAGAACAATGAACTGATACTTTTTCATAAGTTAATCAGGATAAATTCAGTATCTAAATACACTTTTGGTGTGTTTTTTTACTTGATCCCTATGGGGTTTTAGTATAAAGCAAGTCAATTCTTTTAGAACCATGGTTTTTTTGTTACTTTTTGTTAAAGTTTTTGTATCTATTTGTAACAAAAATATTAAGAAAATATTAAAGCTTTAGGGGCTAACGATATGGCTATAACCTAGGCTGGTCAACAACTTGCTATCTATAACAAGCTGAGGTAGGAGGTAGCAGAATTAAATGTGAAGAGGAGATAAAATTTTTTTCACAAAAAAAGAGTTATCATGAAAACATTGAATTTACCTATATCTAGTTGCAGATTTTGTCAGTATTATAAGTCAGAAGGACGACGAGGGGGTATGTGTCAACAACTTGGGGTGCCTGTCAGAGCTACCTGGAAAGCTTGTGGTTTTGCTATGCCTGCCTTTTCTTCTTCTTCTTGGGAGAAACTAGAAGAGATGTGGCAAGATGAACAACTGATACTCACAGAGGATCTATCGGTAAAGTGCTCTGAAAAATCCTCTGGGACAGACAAGATTATTCAAGGTGAGACCATGACCTCTGAGAATTCGTCAACAGACATCATTCTGGTGTAAATTGTTGATGTAAATAATTCGTATTATCAGCAATATCAGCAGTAACTTACTAGTAACTCTACCCTTAAGACAATCAATAATTCAAATAAAAAAGATTCACAAAAACCAGTTTAAACCAAATCTTCTAGTTCTAGTAGTTACCTGCTTAAAGGTGTCAGCTGAAAAAGCCAAATAATTTGATAAAATTCGGCCGCTGATATCTGCTATTAAAATACCTTTACTCGCACTTTGATTTAAAAAAAAGTGCGTTTTTTCTTGATACCAGATCTTGCAATAAGTTTAAAATTAACCTGTAAAGGTAGGGAACAGGGAACGGGGAACTTGGGATCAGTGATAAAATTTGACTCTGTCTTGATGCAGCCCCTCCAAACTCGTGCTTTGCATGGCTGACAGGGATAATTTTCCCCTACTCCCCATCTCCCCATTTCCCTATCTCCCGACGCCCTATTTGCGGACTGCCAGGGCGTGGGCTTGACCCGTAATTAAATTCGCCACAGGTCGCACCGCTCCTGACTCCCCAACAATTTGTACCTCAGAAATTGAGAACTGCTACAATCTAAGGTAACCAAGGATATTGACCAAAATCTGGTAGACGCTTTTCTAGGAAAGCTTGTTTACCTTCGGCTCCTTCTTCTGTCATGTAATAGAGTAAGGTAGCATTACCAGCTAGCTCTTGTAGACCAGCTTGACCGTCACAATCGGCGTTAAAAGCAGCTTTCAAGCAACGAATGGCAATAGGACTTTTTGCCAAAACTTCCTTTGCCCACTGTAGCCCTTCTGCTTCTAACTTCTCCACTGGAACGACACAGTTAACTAAACCCATTTCTAGGGCTTGAGATGCGGTGTATTGACGACAGAGAAACCAAATTTCTCGGGCTTTTTTTTGACCAACAATTCGGGCAAGATAGCTAGCGCCAAACCCACCATCAAAACTACCGACTTTCGGACCAGTTTGACCAAAGATAGCATTATCAGCAGCAATAGTTAGGTCACAAATCAGATGTAGGACATGACCACCACCAATAGCATATCCAGCAACTAGGGCAATCACTACTTTGGGTATGGAACGAATCAGGCGTTGCAAATCCAATACGTTTAATCGAGGAACGCCATCTTCTCCAATATATCCAGCTTTGCCTCGTACACTTTGGTCACCACCAGCACAAAAGGCGTATTTGCCATCGGTGTGGGGACCAGCACCAGTTAATAAAACAACACCAATACTGTGATCTTCGCGGGCATCACAGAAAGCATCATAAAGTTCAAAGACGGTTTTGGGACGAAAGGCGTTGCGTTTGTGGGGACGATTGATGGTAATTTTGGCAATACCATCGGTTTTATGGTATAGAATGTCTTCGTAAGTTTTGGCAGTTTGCCAGTCAATTTGCATAACGTTTTCCATGCGATCGCTGTTCAAGTTCACAATAATATCAAATTAAAAAGGTTCCCAAGTTTGCTAAGCATTGTCATTCCCACTTACAATCGCTTACCGATTCTAAAAAAGTGCCTAATCGCATTAGAACATCAGCAATTCAGGCAAGATAAAGATAGCCAGGTCTTGGATTATGAAGTTGTCTTAGTAGATGATGGCTCAACGGATGGCACTTTAGATTGGTTGACAGCACACGGGGATCAGTTTCCCCATGTACGCTCATTTGCTCAAAACCATGCTGGACCGGCTGCAGCCCGGAATCTAGGGGTGAAGCAGGCGCTTGGTGAAATAATTATCTTTATTGATAGTGATTTAGTAGTTACTGAGCATTTCCTTCAGTCTCATGCTGATGCTTTGGTAAAGGCAGAGCAGCGTCTGGGATGCGATCGCTTATTCACTTACGGTTGGGTGATCAATACCTGTAATTTCGACGAGCCGACCAGCGAACCCTATAAAATTACTGATTTCTCTGCTGCGTATTTTGCGACGGGGAATGTTGCGATCGCACGCAAATGGCTCTTAGAAGCTGGACTGTTTGATACCCGCTTCCAACTTTATGGCTGGGAAGACTTAGAACTGGGTGTCCGACTCAAACAGCTGGGCTTAAAACTGATTAAATGTCCTGAAGCGGTAGGTTATCATTGGCATCCTGCCTTTAGCCTCGACCAAATTCCCCGGATGATTGACCGGGAAATTCAACGGGGACGTATGGGTGTGTTATTTTACCGCAAGCACCCGACCTGGGAAGTCAGGATGATGATTCAGATGACCTGGCTACACCGACTACTCTGGGGGATTCTGTCTTTAGGTGGACGACTCAACGAACGCACCATGGCTCCCTTTTTACAATGGCTAATTGACCGGGGTAAATCCCAGCTCGCTTTAGAAATTGCCCGAATTTTCCTTAACTGGTATAACGTCCAAGGTGTTTATGCGGCTAATCGGGAGATGGAAGGTTGAAAACCGCTATATAAGCGTGATTATTGGAAAGAGAAAGCTGCTATCGCCCCTTTAGGGCGCGCCAAAGGCGATCGCTAAACAACCCCATCCCAGGATTAACGCTGCACCACCTATTGGTGCGATCGCTCCTAGCCACTTGATCCCGGTTAAACTCAGGGCGTACAAACTGCCTGAAAAAATGGCAATTCCAGCGATAAAAGCTGAGCCAGCTACGGTAAGGGGAGTTTGTGCTACTTCTGCGCGGCTCAATAACAAGGCTACCAACATGCTTCGCTAGGGCATGGTACATTTGATAGCGGGCACCAGTCTGAAAAATCTCTAATGCTCGTTCCGTAAGTTTTTCTTTCAAAGCGTGGCTAGCAAAGGCTCCAGCTGCTACTGATAATCCGCCTAATATCGATGCGATCGCCTTTGGCGCGCCCTAAAGGGGCGATCGCTAAAAAAATCCTAGTCATCAATTTTGTCCTTGGTGACATACTCCTACACTCATCTTACAGGATGATTGAGTGTAGGCTTCTTACCAACACCACCTAACGGTATCGGCTTTCGCCGACGCTGCGCGAACGGTTACTCGGTAAGCTTTACTAGTGACGGGATGCCCCACCGCCAAATTTAATATATTGATCGCCGCATTTACATCTCTGTCGGCTACGTACCCGCAGTAAGGACAGGAATGAGTTCGGTCTTTTAATTTTTTGGGAACTTTTCTTCCGCAGTTTGAGCAGTTTTGACTGGTATTTCGAGGATTTACCGCTTTCGTGATCAACCCAGCATTCAAGGCCGTAGGCCACGCTACGCGAACGGCTTTGGTTGACAAGATTGACAGGAATTGCCCCCATCCAGCGTCTAATACAGATTTAGCCATTCTAGTTCTGGCTAAACCTTTAATATTTAATTTTTCATGAGCTATTATATCGTAGTTATCTAGTAATTCTTTCGAGGTTTTAAAATGAAAATCTTTTCTGGTGTCGGCTACTTTTTTGTGAGCCTTTCCCAGCTTGGTGACAATTCTCTTCCTATTATTACTGCCTTTCTTAGACCTACTGACGGCTTTTTGGATCTTTCTTAGTCGTTTTTGAGCTTTTCGATAGTATTGAGGGATTGGAACCTCTGAACCATCAGATTTAACTAGGAAAGACTTTAGTCCCATGTCTATCCCGATAGGATTCTTAACGCTATCTACTGGTATAACATCCGGCACAGTATCATCCTGGATTGACAGTGTGACATAGTAACCATCAGCTTTCCGAGTTATAGTAGCCGTTTTTATTTTGAACCCTTCTGGAATTGGTCGATGATAGATCATTTTAACCTTTCCAAACTTTGGAAGACTTAAAACACTGCCATTTATTGGGTTTCTAGATAAAGAAGGGAAAGTAAATGATTTGTATCTATTTTTCCCTTTGAATCGAGGTCTTCCACTCTTCTTGCCATTGCTGTCACCTTTGAGGAATCGTTTAAACGCCAGATCAACTCTCTTTACGCAATCCTGTAAAACTTGGGATTGAAGAACTCCATACCATGGCCTATTTTTCTTTAATTGGGGAAGAGTTTTCTTTTGAGAAAAATAATCCGGATTATCTCTTAAATCTGGCAAGTGGCAGATAAGAAGGCAAGAGTTGATAGAGCAGCGATTCTGTTCATACCAGTTGAACCTGTCAGCCAATAAATAGTTGTATTGGTATCGGAGCATTTCCAACCATTTTTCTACTTCAATTTCTTGTAATTTCGTCAGTCTCAACCGGTATTGATATGCTGCTCTCATTGTTGCAACCTCTTGTTTTTCGACCTACTATTAATATAGCACACAGCTAGTCAGATGGCAAGTCAAAATGAAGACCATAAAAATGACGATACGATTAACCGAATACGAAAAAAAGAAGCTAGAACAAGAAGCAGAGAAGAGAGCAATGAACCAGTCAGAGGTACTTAGGAGCTTAATAGCTCGTTTCCCCGTTCGCGTAGCGTCGGCTTTGCCGAATCCCAAAAACTCTGTGTAAAATTCATCCCACGTCTCAATCCGCAAGGATGAGCGTGGGATGAATTTTACCAGAAAGCTAAAGTGTAAATTTGTAAAATATTTTACCTTCTTCAGTAACCTCAAAGGTGGCATCACACTCTCTAGCTTTGTGGTCCAAATAGTCTTGAGCTACAGCTATAGGAAGTTTGGCTGCCATTGCTAATTTCAATACTGAAATTCTACCATTTTCGTTTTGAATCAAGCGATAAAATGTAGACTGAAGGTGTTCGAAAACTTCTTTTTGCTCTTGTCGATAAATTCGCCATGCTAACCATACTCCCCAGAAGGTAGCTGGGATACCTACTATCAAACTTCCTAGGGCATCCACTTTATCCTGTGATGTTGCTTCCCTTCGAGTTGATACTACAACCGGTACCGTCAATAGTAGAATACCCAAGCTAAGCACTAAACCAGCAGATATTTTTTTTAACCGTTTCATTTTACCAAAGTTTTAGCAAAGGTTATTTGTTAGCATGATTGGCTTTTGGCCACGCTACGCGATCAGACAATTGAGATTAGGTGTAAGCTATCAGTTATCAGTTATCAGTTATCAGCTATCAGCTATCAGCTATCAGCGATTAGCGCTACTTGAGGTGCGTGCGCGTTCAGCTATCAGATTTATTTTAAGCTGACCGCTGACCGCTGACCGCTGACCGCTAACCGCTAACCGCTTAATACTTATTTTTTTAATTACGAATAGCTTCCAATAAGCGAGAATAGTAAAAGCGAGTGCTAGTCATTTCCTGTCGCTGAATCGAAAACCCATTATTTTCTAAAATAGTAACAATATCTGCTTCTCGATGCTGATAGGCGCGAGTGGTTTTACTTGGCCCTGGAAAAAACTCACCAATCTTTTTAAGTGCAGTAAGAAGCAACGTTTTTGGTGCAAAGCTAAGAATTAAACGAGACTCGGCCAAAGAGGCTAAGTGAGTTATCATTTCCGCCGCTTTATCCTGGGGATAATGAATCAAAACATCTAGACAAATTACGGTGTGGTAGCTACCACCTAACCCTTCCAAATCCTTGACCATAAACGAGAGATTGTCAGTATTCCCTAAACTATCCTTAGCCCTTACCTGAGCTTCTTCTACCATTTTGTGAGAAATATCACTAGCAGAAACAATAGCGCTATTTTTGGCCAGAGGAATACTCAGACTCCCAACACCACAGCCAGCATCACAAATCGACAAACCTGACAAATTTCCATCAGCCTCCAGCCAACTGATCACTTTATCCACAGTCTGCTGATGACCAATCCGGATATCTTTCTGTACCCGGTTAACCTCGCCATCACCATAAATCCGCCGCCAGCGGTCAAACCCAGTGGCATTGAAATAGTCTTTAACAATGGCCTTATCATTAACTGTATTCATATTCATACTCAACACTCTCCTGACCTTGGTATGATTCAGATCTTTGCGGTTCATCAAGAGAATCATCCCATGGATATTGACGAGCTTCTCCAATCCTTTCAATACTTTGGCGTTCAGCTTGGCTTAGAACGCATACAGCAACTTTTATCGCGCTTAGGTAATCCCCAGCAGGATTTTCCAATCATTCACGTGGCTGGAACTAATGGTAAAGGCTCAGTTTGTGCCTACCTGTCTTCTATACTCACCCAAGCTGGCTACCGAGTCGGACGTTATACTTCTCCTCACCTGGTGGATTGGACAGAACGGATTTGCCTTAACCAAGAACCTATATCCAGGGATACCCTAGCCACAATTTTGCAGCAAGTTAAGGCAGCAATTCCAAAAAACTGTTCCGATCCACCAACCCTATTTGAAGTGACTACTGCTGCTGCTTGGTTGTATTTTTCTGAGCAGCAGGTGGATGTGGCTGTAATAGAAGTGGGATTGGGAGGACGGCTGGATGCAACCAATGTATGCGATCGCGTTTTGGTTAGTATTATCACATCCCTAAGTTGGGAACATTGGCAGCGCCTGGGACCGACCTTGGCTGATATTGCCAAGGAAAAGGCTGGAATCCTAAAGCCTGGCTGTCCTGCGGTCATTGGTCCGCTCCAGCCAGAGGCTAGGGCAGTGGTTGAATCAAAGGTGAATCAGTTGGGGTGTCCAGTGGTGTGGGTAGACTCAGCAATAGATTTGCCAGAAGGGAAAACCCCAAGCACCGCAAAGCATCTCAGATGGGTGGAGTATGGCGGAATCAGCTATGGTTTGCCCTTGTTGGGGGAAGTGCAGTTGGTTAATTCGGCGATGGCGATCGCAACGGTACAAATTCTACAACAGCAGGGTTGGGAGATAGCAGAAGATGCGATCGCATTGGGGATGGCCAAAACCACTTGGCTGGGACGTTTGCAGTGGACTACTTGGGAGAATCACCAGTTACTCATTGATGGAGCTCATAATCAAGCCTCTGCTCAGGTGTTGAGACAATATGTTGATACCCTAGGTAAATCGGTCAACTGGGTAATGGGTATACTCTCGACCAAAGACCATGCTGGTATTTTTAATGCCTTGCTCAGACCAGGGGATCGATTATATCTAGTGCCAGTACCTGACCACAGTTCAGCTGAGCTAGACTACTTGGCTACTCTCGCCCAACAAATTTGTCCAACCTTAGCCGATTGTGCTACAAATCCCGAGTTAGTGACAGGACTCCGTGCTACCTTTAACAAAGCCGAAGCTGAAGATAAGATTACTGTGCTTTGTGGTTCTCTGTACCTAGTTGGTCACTTTTTGCGAACACAAGCTTTTGTTAACAGTAATGGCAATGGCTAATCGCTAATCGCTAAAATTAGCAATTTCACGATTACTCAAAAAATTGTCATGATTATGAGATAGATTGGGTACGATCAAAAGCAACCTAATGTTAAAACCCCGATCTACCTAACTCAGATCTGGTATCTAAATAAGATAATTTTTGATCCCATATTCCCTACTCCCTACTCCCTACTCCCTACTCCCTATTCCCTACTCCCTTTGCTAGATATGGTTAACCGTTTTAAAAATTTATTTTCCCGGCGCAAGCAAGGTGTTGGTATAGAATTAGCCCCAGAACGAATTCATATTGCTCAATTGCAGCGGCAAGGTCAGAGTCTCAAAGCTACAACCCTATATGCTCATGAGGTTCCAGAAGGGATCTGGGAAGGAGGACAGATTCTTGATTCCCCTGGTTTAGCGGAACTGATTCGAGAAGCCCTACAGGAGAGTCAAGTGAAAGTGGAGCGGGTTGCCACTGCTTTACCAATGCGAGAAGCAGTAATCCGGATTATTCCCATTCCTGCTGAGCTAGATGATAACGAGCTTCGGGATATGGTACTAAACCATGAAGCTGGTTTATATTTACCCTATCCCCGGGAAGAAGTGGATTTGGATTATCAGAAGCTTGGCTTCTTTGTGGATGAAGATGGAATCGAAAAGGTGCAAGTCTTGCTGGTGGCTACTCGCAAAGAAATCACCGATAGCTATCTCGATACCTTTGAGCAGGTAGGTTTACAAGTAGATGTACTCGAAATTAATAGCTTTGCCCTGATTCGGACTATCCGAGAACAACTGCGTCAATTTCCTTCTCAAGAGGCAGCCGTTCTGGTAGATATTGAATTTGATAGTACTGAAATTGCCATTATTGTAGATGGTGTACCGCAGTTTTCCCGTACTGTTCCCATTGGTACCTACCAACTTCAGAGCGCTCTATCACGGGCGATGAATTTACCAGCTTCTAGAAACACTGAACTGCTTCAGGGGATGACTATTCCCAGTACTCCAGTTGATGGCATGCGCACCGGCTCGACCGGGGTAAATCCAGGTATGGTAGCTCTGATCCAAGTCTTGGGCGAAATTGCTGATGAACTACGGCGCTCTATCGATTTTTATCTCAATCAGATGGACAATCTAGAAGTCGCCCAACTCCTACTAGCTGGTCCTGGGGGTGGTATCGGACAACTTGATGAATTTTTTACCCAACGGTTAAGCTTGCCCACGATTCAGGTGGATCCGGTGGCGGCTCTTTCCCTAGAAGTGGAGAAAGATATTCCGATGGTGCAACGACCGAGCTTAGGAACTGTGCTTGGATTAGGATTACGAGAGGTATAGCACTATGTATAGTCTTGATATTAATTTTTTAAAAGACCGAAATCCTGAGGAGATCAAGTCCGTTCAGGATGGAGCCGGTAGACAAGGGATGGCCTTAGGGGAAATGACCCCTATACTGATTGGAGCTGCAGTGGGTCTAATCCTACCTGGATTGGTGGGAGGTTTTTGGGTAGTTCTCCAACATCAAAACGCCCGATTGAAGGAGGAAATTGCTGATGTTGACCAGAAACTGGCAGCCTTGGGGGCACAAAAGCAACGCATTAGTAAGCTAAACAAGGAACTCAAGGTGGTCAACGAAGAAACTAATGCTCTTGCCAGTGTCTTTAATCAAATTAAGCCTTGGTCAGCGATGTTACAGGACATTCGTGAGCGCACTCCTCCCGGAGTCCAAATTAAAGACATCGAACAACAGCAAATCACTGACAAAAACGCTTCTAAGAATGAGTCTAACGCTAACTCACGACCTAGCATCGAGCTGGATATTTCCGGTACAGCTCGAACCTTTGATGATGTGAATTACTTTTTGCTGACGCTACAGAATTCTTCCTTTTTTGACAAAAATGATACTCAACTCATCAAAGCTCAGTTAGTCAATAATCCCACCAAATTAGAAATTCCTGAAAGTCAAAAAGAATTAGTAACTCAGGTTAAATATACCCTGCCAAAAGTGGTAGAATATACTATTAAAACTCAACTGAGTGATATCCCCGCTTCTGATATCTTAAAAGAGTTAGACCGTAAAGGAGCAGTAGGATTAGTGACTCGAATTAGAAACCTTCAATCTCAAGGAGTGATTCAACAATGACCTATGCTACTGATGACGAGTTTATGAGTGTTGAAGGTCAGGAGGAAGAGCCTGAGTATCCTACTGCCTTCGGCATTACCTTTACTCCCCAAGTTTCTGGGATTGCCTTTGGTATTCTTGGTCTGGCAGCTGCTGTCTATCTAGCCATGAACCTGATGTTACCGGCTTGGCAGGAGTATCAGACTTTAAAAAATGATTTATCAGGCAAGCAAAATGACCTCCAAAATCCCGAAGTACTCCAGAAAAAAATTAAACAGAAAGAGGAGGAACTCAAGCAAGCAAAGCAGCAAAACCGCAGGGTTTTGAGTTTGTTTTCTACAGAAAAAAGTCTAGATACTTTATTGCTTGATCTCAATACTTTTGTTAAGGATACTAGAGGCACTTTACTTAAATATGAGCCAGATTCCGAGGGAATCAATATAGTTAATGATGGCTCTTTAGGAACCCTAGTTGATGGAAAATTAAAACGGAGAACCGTCAATGTCGAAATTGAGGGTAGCTTCCAACAAGTGCAGTCAATTATGCGCAGCTTTGAGCGGCTCCAAGCAATGTTGCTCGTCAAAGACCTAGAAGCTCAAATCACTGAACCGCAAACACTAGTGCTACAGCAAGGTAGAGTAGTTCCTGGTCCTCAACCTAAGCTGAAAACAAGCTTAACCCTGGAAGCTCTTATGCCTGCTAGAGATTTGAATAAGGAGGACGAAAAAGCTGGGGAAAAGGAGGATAAGAAAAAGTCGCGTAAGAAGAAATAATCCCAAATTACTTTATTATTGCTACCAATGATCATGGGTAGATGGCAAGATGGGGAAATTAGGCGGTAGCCAAGTTGCTGGAAATTGGGATAACCTACTGTTTGATTGAGCTGAGATAGTTATTGTTGTTCTTGTTTGTTGAGTGTTTAGTCTTTTCTCTTTGACGTCTCAACGGTCAATCGTCAATAGTCAACTGTCAATAGCCCTTAATATGACAAAATTTCTGTCATAATTTCTGTGATTTGAGTCAGGAGATTGGAGAAATAAACCGTGAGACAGATTCAAGTATGTGGTGGAGTGTTCGCAGCTACAGCAGTGGCTTTATGGGCAACACAGCCTGTAGTAGCAGCAAGCCAAGTTAGTGCTATACGGTTCAACCAGCAGGGTAGTGAACTGGAACTGAAACTTGAGACAAAAGGGGATAATGAGCGTCCACAGATTTTTGCTGTTAACCAAGGCAATGTCTTGGTTGCTGATCTGGTTAATACCCAGCTGAGTTTGCCCAAAGGGACTAACTTCCGTCAGACTAACCCCCTACCCAATATCAGTGCCGTTGCGGTTAAGGAACTGGATGACAACCGGGTCAGGGTCACGATTAGAGGCAGTGACAAACTCCCAATTAGTTCACTGATCCAAAGGGATGCTCAGGGAATTACCTTAGGCATTGACACCACTACTGAGAATCAGGGGATAGTATCTATCCAAGACTCATCGGTGATGAAGCTGGCTCAAGTTCCTAATACAGAAACTAATGCTGACACGGAACAGATGGAGAAACCGGCGGAACTTTCTGAACCAGAAGCAGAGACAGAGGCTAACCCCTCAGAAACTCCTGAACCTCCAGAAATCATCGCTCCTGAACCAGATGTGCTGGTACCTGAGCCAGAAATTATTATTGATGGGATACCGGCAGCTCCAGCTAATGCGGTGCAACCGATTGCGCCAGCGCCCCCCTTCTTACCTAGAGCAGTAGCACCACCAGTGGGGGATATTGCTGTTTCTAATATTAATGCTGCTGCTAGCACTATAGATCTCGGCACAGCAACTCTAGTGCCCCGTTTGGTATTACGAGAAGCACCGATTAGAGAAGTGTTGTCTCTGTTGGCTCGTTCTGCTGGACTCAATCTGGCCTTTGCTGAGTCAGATGAAGACTCCGGTGTAGGACAGTTCACCATTTCTATTGACTTAGAAAACGAACCCGTCCAAGATGCTTTCAACTATATTCTCCAGCTGTCTGGTCTTCAGGCTAACCGTCGGGGAAGCACAATTTTTGTTGGGGCAAAACTCCCTCAAGCGGCTCGTAATCTAATTAGTCGTACTCTACGGCTCAATCAAGCCAGTGCCCAAGGGGCTGCTACTTTCTTAGCCACTCAGGGAGCAGAAGTGCAACAGGTAGTAAGCGAGACGGAAGAAATCATCGATCCTGAAACCCAACGAGTGGTGCGACAAATCCAACGAGCCCCAGAAATTCAACCAGTTACCGCTGAGCGGGAAGATGATAGCCAAGGGGCACTGTTGCTGGAGGGATTAGCAGTATCTACGGATGACCGACTTAATTCCATATCTCTGGTAGGTGAGCCCAGGCAAATTGAAATTGCGACATCTTTACTCAAACAGTTAGATGCTCGTCGCCGTCAAGTGGCGGTAAATGTCAAGATTATCGATGTTAACCTAGCAGGAACCGATGCCTATAATGCCAGTTTCTCCTTTGGGATTAATGATACCTTTGTAGTCAGTGATGGGGGAGCTGCAGCCGTTAATTTCGGTAGGGTTAATCCCGCCAGTAGAGACACTGTGGTTACTGGTCAGTTTCCTAATGTTGCCCCATTTCAATTCTCCGAAGTAGACGGAGATGGTGATATATTCTTCGATAGACAAAATGCTCCCTTTGATAACGTGATTGAGGGTTTCAATGAAAGCGCTGGTCGTTCAGCACTCTTTGCACGTCCCGGCTTTGGTCGAAATAATAATCCATTCCAGCCAGGTGTGACGGATGTGACTATTCAAGATGATGGCATTGAGTTTGACTATTCCCTTCCTTCTCTATTTGAGTTCCCTGATAAGTTTTTATTAACCTTGGATGCTCAGATTACTAGCAACAACGCCAAGATTCTGACCGACCCAACTCTAGTGATCCAAGAAGGGCAGCAAGCTCGTGTCCAGTTGGTTCAGCAGGTACTGACCAGTGTTAGGACAGATATAGACACAGACGGTGGTGCTACCACTAGAACCATCACCCCGGTTATTGAAGATGCTGGTTTAACCCTAACGGTGGATGTTGAGAGAATTGACGACAATGGTTTTATATCCTTATCTACAGCTCCGGTGATCTCAGCTCCCTCGGGAACTCAAGTCTTTGAGAGTGATAATGCAGAAAACACAATCACATTCCTCAGTCGCCGAGAACTGAACTCTGGGCTAATTCGTCTGCGGGATGGTCAGACGTTGATTCTATCTGGCATTATTCAGGACACTGACCGCACAACCGTATCAAAGGTACCCGTTTTGGGAGATATTCCGTTGCTTGGTGCTCTGTTCAGACGCACAAACAAGACCAATGAACGCCGTGAAGTGATTATCCTGCTAACCCCTCAAATTCTGGATGACACAGACCGCAATGGTGGGTATGGTTACAGCTACACCCCTGGACGGGATGCCCGTCAAATGCTAAACCGGGGAGGGTTTCAGTCTCCAGGAAACTCAAGGTAAAAGTAAGGTAAACGTAAATTAACACTTATCCCCCCGAGCAAGCAATCCCTCGCTCGGGGGTAGTTAACTTATGGATTTGACCTCTGCTATCCCATAGCAGACCTAACAAGCATGCCTAGAGCGCAGAGATTACCGTATCATAGTTAATTATATATAATTAACTATGAATGATCATAAAAAATTAAGATTGCCTACTCCCTAAGGAAGAAATTTAGGGGAGCATTTTGGGGCAAAATTCTGAAATCTATATAAATTAAAGCATTCAACGATCCATATAGGCATTGCAAACATTAGAATAATGCAGTGAAACATCGAAGCTGCGAGTGTTGCAGCGATTTTTTTCTTGAAAACCCTGGTTGGATGATCTAAAAAACAAGGAGATTTGAATGAATAAGGGTGAATTAGTCGATAAAGTGGCGGAAAGAGCTACTGTCACCAAAAAACAAGCTGATGCAGTACTAAGTGCTGCCATAGAAACGATTATGGAAGCAGTGTCCGAGGGTGATAAAGTTACCTTAGTGGGCTTTGGTTCCTTTGAATCCCGGGAGCGTAAGGCTCGTGAGGGTCGCAATCCCAAAACCGGCGAAAAGATGGAAATTCCAGCAACTAAGGTTCCAGCCTTTTCTGCTGGTAAGGTCTTTAAAGAGAAAGTGGCACCACCCAAGGAGTAATCCCTGATTCAGTCACAAACTTGTCCTTGAAACGACCAACTCACGGGGGAAATTTAGCCTGGGCAGCAGCACAGGCTAACTGTCCTCCTTCCTTAATTGTTGATTTTTCTGCCAGCATCAATCCCCTTGGTCCCCCTAAAAGTGCGATCGCAGCGATTGAGTCTGGGCTCAATAACCTGGTAGCTTATCCTGATCCCAATTATTCTGAGCTGCGGCAGAGTTTGACGCAACTGCATCCAACCCTGCCCCCAGACTGGATTATTCCAGGTAATGGCTCAGCCGAATTATTAACTTGGGCTTGTCGGGAGCTATCAGAACTAGATCAGACCTTGATGATTACCCCAGCATTTAGGGACTACCAACGGGGACTGAAGGCATTTGGAGCAAGAATTCGCGAGTGCCCCCTGATCAGGGAACTCTCGAAACCTAGTCTCAGATGGGGAGATGGGGAGATGGGCAGCGAGATGAATGCTTTGATGCCCTTACTCCCTGACTCCCTTACTTCCTTACTCCAAAAAAATGGGAATGGAAAGGGTTTGCTGCTGAATACCCCCCACAATCCCACAGGTCAATTGTTTACCTCAGAAGCAATTGAGCCTTATCTGAAGCAATTTGCTTTGGTAGTTGTGGATGAGGCTTTCATGGATTTCCTGCCTCCTGAGCAGGAGCAAAGCCTGATTCCTTTAATTGGGGATTATCCAAACTTGGTAATTTTGCGATCGCTTACCAAGTTTTACAGCCTTCCTGGACTCAGACTAGGTTATTGCATTGCCCACCCTGAGCGACTCCAACGTTGGCAAGAGTGGCGGGACCCTTGGCCAATCAATACCTTAGCAGCGGCAGCGGCAGCGGCAGTGGTTCAGGATAGAGCATTTCAACAGCAAACCTGGGATTGGCTAGCACCAGCGCGTAAGCAACTGTTTCAGGGACTGGCTAAGTTACCTGGTCTCCAACCTTATCCCAGTGCTGCTAATTTCTTGCTAGTACACTCAGAAAAATCTACTTCACAGATTCAAGCACAACTACTCCAAAACCATCGGATTCTGATCAGAGATTGCCTAAGCTTCCCGGAATTAGGCGATCGCTTTTTCCGGGTCGCTGTACGTACACAGGTAGATAACCAACGCTTACTAAATGCTTTAGACGCTATCTTGGTACGGTGAACAACCGGTAACCTTGAACTGTTGGACGAATGACTGTTGACTATGACCTAATTATCATTGGTGGCACTCCTGCTGGTGTCTATGCTGCTGTTTCGGCTGCTGCTTTAAAGGCTCGTGTGGCTCTGGTAGACCCTCAACAAGGGCAAACTAGCTGCCTAGGACAGGGGGCGATCTACACCAGAGTATTAAGTGAGATGGGGCGTAAGCTTGAACAGATACGTGACGCTTCTCAATGGGGTATTTATGCTCAAACAGCTGATTCCACTCAACCAGACATTTCACCCACTGGATTTCCCTCTCTACCACTAACTGCGGTGATGGAATGGGCTAACCTAGTGGTTGCCAACTGCTCAGAACAAAATTCTCAAGCTATTTTAGGTGCTTTAGGGATTGATGTAATCACAGGTGAGGGGGAATTTTGCCGACTCCCTCACCTGGGTTTTTTAGTCAACAACAGACGTTTGCGGTCTCGTGCCTATCTGATCGCTACTGGCTCTCGCCCAGCTATTCCCGATATCAAAGGGTTACAGACCATAGACTATTTCACACCAAACGATATCTGGCACAAAGTCTTGAAGGTTGGAAAGTTGAAGGGTGAACAACCTTCACTACCCAAAAGCTGGGTAGTAATTGGGGATGAGCTTATTGCTCCAGAACTAGCTCAGACCTTAGCCAGACTAGGTTGTGAAGTAACGTTGGTGGTCAGTACTACCCGTATTTTGTTCGAGGAAGACCTAGAAGCATCTAGGCTCATACAAGCTCAGTTAGAAGCTGAGGGAATTCGGGTTCTGACGGATAGTCGAGTTGATCAGGTCAGAGAGATTGACGGTAAAACCTGGGTTCAGGCTGGTAATAAGGCGATTGAAGCTGATGCCATTTTACTGGCTACGGGTGAGCAACCCAATGTGGAATCCTTAAATCTAGAAGGGGTTGGGATAAAGTACACTCACCAGGGTCTTCAGCTCAATCAGAAGCTACAAACGACTAATCCGCGCATCTATAGCTGTGGCAAGATGGCTGGTGGTTATCCCTGTGCCCATATTGCCCAGTATCAAGCCAGCATTGCCCTGAAGAATGCATTGTTTTTCCCCTGCTTTAAGGTAAACTATCACGGGATTCCCTCGACAGTCTTAACTGAACCCCAATTAGCACGGGTAGGTTTTACAGAAGTAGAAGCTAGAAAGCGCTATGGTAAGAATCTATGGGTGATGCGAGACTATTTCAAAGACTTAGATCACGCTCAGCTCCTAGGGCAAACGACTGGGTATATAAAACTGATAGTGCAGCGCAATGGGACAATTTTAGGAGCAACCATAGTTGGATCACAAGCAACAGAGTTAATTGGGGAAATTACCCTAGCGATTCAGCAGAAAATTAACTTGGGTCTGTTGGCAAATGTCTATTATCCCTATCCCACCTTGTCAGAGATTTTTAAGAAAACGGCAATCGAGTGGCAGCGCCAACGAATGAGTCGTAATCAGACTTTAAAAAACTTTCTGGAAGGCTTCTTTAACCTACGCCGTAGTTGGTCAAAATGAATGTTGATTACCATTACTTCACGCTTAAACCTTAAATATTTAACAGTTAACATTTAAAATTTAACAGTCAACATTCAAGCTTCAACTTCCGCATTAGAATGACAGCAATCAGCAAACCAACTGAATTCCAGTACAAACCCTTGTACAAGCCTAACCAACTGATTTACGGTACAGGTCAAACGGCAGTGATTACGGGATGGACGATCAAAGACGCGATCGCAAAAAAGTTAAACCCTTCTGAGTTTGCTGTGGTCGGACAGTTATACAGTCCCACCCGGGGAATTAGCCTGCTCATTCGTAATCTCCTTGCTAATCCCCATGTCCGCTACTTGGTCATTCTCAACGCTACGAAGGAAGACCGCAATGCTGGCAGTGGGACTTGCTTGCTGGACTTTTTCCACCATGGTGTTGAAGAAGGGACTAGTGATACTGGTCGTCACTGCTGGGTGATTCGCTCTTCTATAAAAGGGTATATTGACATTGAAATTCCCTTACTGACCCTAGAACAGCTCAGAAGGGAAGTTTCTGTGGTAGAGGCTGATTCGATTACCCAAGCTGTCAGTCTGGTTAAGTCTTACGGCTCCAAAACTCAAGATCTCTGGGGAACACCATTGGAATTTCCTATGGCAAATGATGTCGGGGAATCTGGCTGTGTCCCCCTAAAACCAGGACCGCGCTACGGACATCGCATTGAAGGGCGAACGATAGCTGAAACTTGGGTTAAAATAATCCATCGCATTGTGCGGCTCGTTTTAGCTAGGAGCCTCTAGAAACTAGAGGGGTATGAGCTAAGGGATTCGCGGGGAAAACCCCGAAATCCTAACTATTTTCCGGATGGTGGTGAGAACCCACCCCTTGAGGAGAACAAGTGACTCCCTACCTGGCCACACCGAGATGAACGGCATTTCATCAGAGTGAAGCTGGCATCAGGGCGGAATCAGAGGCGAAACAGATAAACCACACTGCCGCTAACGGGGAGATGACATGGGTAAACAAGTCCTAGAAAAGTGTCTAATGGATCAATACACAATCTGAAAACATGTGTAATGCATCCCTTTATCCTCACGACACTAATGCGGTGAGTCGTAAGCTCCGAGGAAGGGATAGGCAAATTGGACTGCCCTAAATCATCAAAACAATCTGGAAAATGGAACGAGTAAAAACGATGGCAAAACACACGGGTCTGAAGAACGGTCGTAACTTCGGTAAGCAACTGCCTTGCCTAATCCCCACCATCGGGTAAGATGTCCTCAAAACTGGGGACGGGTATTCAGAATACACAAACCCTAGGAGAGTATGGGTAGACACAGACAAAAATCTAGTGACCTATGGAAAGGACAAAAGTGGAAACAACTCCGCCGGAACCTTTTCCGCCTGCAAAAGCGCGTGTATAAAGCGGTTCAAGCTGGTGACTTGAGGAAAGCTCGGTCTCTACAGAAACTAATACTGAAATCCCGTTCAGCACAGCTTTTGGCCATCCGTCAAGTAACACAGCTTAATCAGGGTAAGAAAACCGCCGGAATCGACGGGAAAACTGCACTGAACTACGAGGAAAGATTAGAAGTACTTGAAACCATGAGGCAAAATGCCCTCGACTGGCACCACTCCGGTCTCCGTGAAATCCCAATCCCTAAGAAGAATGGGAAAGTAAGGATGCTCAAGATACCAACAATCTCCGACAGAGTATGGCAATGTCTAGCAAAATTCGCCCTTGAACCAGCACACGAAGCCACATTCAACGCCCGCAGCTACGGGTTTAGAACAGGTAGAAGTGCCCATGATGCCCAAAAATACGTGTTCCTAAATCTAAGGTCAAGTTGTAACGGCATCACTAAGAGGGTAATCGAACTCGACATCAAAAAATGCTTTGGCCGTAGGCCACGCTTCGCGAACGACCGTATCTCCCATAAGTCCATAATGGATAGGTTAATTGCGCCAGTTAAATTGAAGACTGGGGTATTCCGATGCCTCAAGGCCGGAGTTAACCTGGAATTCCCTGAGCAGGGAACTCCACAGGGAGGTGTTGTCAGCCCACTACTCGCCAACATCGCACTTGACGGTATAGAGGATATACACCCTAGCGTCCGTTACGCGGATGACATGGTCATCTTCCTAAAACCAAAAGATAATGCTGAAAAAGTTCTGACGAAAATCAAGACATTTTTGGCAGAACGCGGGATGGAAATAAGCGTTGAAAAGACCAAGATAACCAAGACGACAGACGGATTCGATTTTCTAGGATGGCACATGCGTGTCAAACAAAACGGAAAGTTCCATTGCACTCCTTCAATGGAGAACCACAGAGCTATCCGCAGGAAAATAAAGGCCGTAGTCAACAGCTCGAATTATGGTGCAGAAACCAAAGCCAAGAAGCTAGCCCCCATTGTACGTGGATGGAGGAATTACCACAAATACTGTGATATGAGCAGCTCCCGAGATAGTCTATGGTTTATGAACAACACGGCAAACCGGAAATTCCGCAGCGAAAAGAAGGTAAACCGCTATCAAGCCAAAAAACTATGCAGGAAAGCGTTTCCAGTAGTAGGGTATGAACAAAATAAATACGCAATGGTTAAAGGGACTAAGTCCCCCTACGATGGAGACTTAGTCTATTGGAGCCAGAGAAACTCTATACTCTACTCCGATGCTACCGTAGAGGCTTTGAAGAAGCAAAACCATTCTTGTGGATATTGCGGACTGAAATTCATTGATGAGGAAAGAGTACACCTCCACCACATTGACGGAAATCATCACAACTGGAAGGAAAACAACCTTATGGCTGTTCACCAAAGTTGTCACCAATATATTCACCAGGGCAAGTCAAAAGACTAGGATATCTAGGAGCCGTATGCGGCGAAAGTCGCACGTACGGATTTGAAGGAGAGGTGCCCTGGGTAATACCAGGCATCGACTCTAATAAAACTACCGGTACAATTCGGCCTACGGGTTATGACGGCTGTTGGCAAGAGCTAATTGATTTAATCGCAGTAGTAACGGAAGAACCTCCTGAATTTTACTTTCCTCAGCCCAATTATCTACCATGCGATCGCGACTTTATCCAAGAATACATTCATCAAATCCTGGACGACGCACCCGTAGTAGAAGGAGTCAAATATACCTATGGTCAACGTCTACGTTCTTGGTTCAAACGTGACCAAATCGAGCAAGTCATCACTAAACTCATTGGTGAAATCGATGCAGCCAGTGCAGTGATGTCCCTATGGGATGTCAAAGACCATGAGAAAGGGGGTAGTCCTTGTCTGAATCACATCTGGCTGAGAGTTGTGGATAATGAATTGTCCCTAACTGCTACCTTGAGAAGTAATGATATGTTTAGCGCTTGGGTGCGATTCGTTGGCTAGAAACCTTATCTCGTAAGAGATTTGGGGGATTAGCCG
>WTKN01000232.1 GCA_011524395.1 Moorena sp. SS36440bin_2 | reverse complement strand
CTAATGATGTAGAGTTGGTAGAGTGGCTATCACAGCCAGAATCAAAACAGAATGTACAGCAGTTGAGGCAGTTTTTACAGGAGAAGCTAGTCAATGGCATCGACCCAGAGAGGCTACATCAACTGAGTTCGGATAATGGGTATTCTCTAGAGTTGTGTTGGTCTGCTCAGGGAGGTCCGGAATTGATGGATGGAGTATTTGTGCGCAGTGAGTTAGCCAAAGAAGGGATAGTGTTAACACCCCTAACTCAAAAATCGGTGGTAGCAAGTAACTGGAATAATTATGGGAATAATCCGTTGAGTTCCCAGTTCAGAAAGGAACTGATACCGCAGTTGAGAGAGTATCTACAGTCGCGGTTGCCAGAGTATATGGTGCCATCGGGGTTGATGGTGTTGTCGCAACTGCCTCTGACTCCCAATGGCAAGGTAGACCGTAAGGCATTGCCTGAACTGGATGTGGCCAGTAGTGTGTCAACGGAGTATGTAGCTCCCCAGACACAGACACAGAAAGTATTAGCAGAAATTTGGGCAGAAGTGTTGGGTATAGAACAGGTGGGAATACACGATAACTTCTTTGATTTGGGTGGCCATTCTTTGATGGCAACTCAGGTTGTGTCTCGGGTGCGAAATACTTTTAATCTGGAGTTATCTGTAAGTAAGCTATTTGAAAATCCCACTATCGCTCAATTAAGCACTGACCTTCAAGCAATAGATAACAATATCAACTTATCTCTAGCAAAACGACTACAAACTGTTTATAATAATCAAGAAAAACGGGAGGAAATCGAACTATGAAAACCTTAGGAAAATTTTTAGACGAACTTGCTAGTCAAGATGTCAAATTATGGCTTGAAGATGAACGCTTGCGCTGTAATGCTCCAGAGGGAGTATTGACATCAGATATACGCATTCAACTAAGCGATCGTAAGCAAGAAATTATTAATTTTTTACAACAAGCTAATTTAAAGATAGACTCCAAGCACAAGCAAATTCAGCCTATTGAGCGAAACGGCAACCCGCCACCATTATCCTATGCTCAACAAAGGCTATGGTTTATAGAAAAAATGGCCTTGAGTAGCAACGCCTACAATATGCCATTAACCCTACATCTAGTAGGTAAACTAGACTATGTAGCCCTACAAAAAAGTCTCAACGAAATCATTGCTCGCCATGAAACCCTCAGAACTACCTTCAGTGAAATCAACGGCACACCAGTACAAATAATTCAACCCCCCTTTGAATTAGAACTACCCATACAAAACCTAAGTGAGTTAACACCATCAGAAGCTACCACTAAACTCCAACAACTACTCCAACAAGAAAATGAACTTTTATTCAATCTAGAAGTAGACCCCCCCATACGGGCAGGGCTGTTTCAACTAGGAACAACAGAACACATACTGCAAATCACATTACATCACATCGCTTCCGATGGCTGGTCACTGACAGTATTACCTAAAGAACTCTCAGCTATTTACACTGCCGCACTGTTCGACAAACCATCTCCATTACCCCCACTACCCATACAATATGCCGACTTTGCAGTTTGGCAAAAGAACTACTTACTTGGTGTTACCCTCTCTAGCCAACTCAACTATTGGAAGGAAAAGCTCCTTGACTTACCTCAACTACAACTACCCACAGACCATCCCCGACCCGCAGTAGAAACCTTTCGAGGGGCAGGTATACCCATAAACATACCAGCAGCACTAACATCAAAAGTTAAACAACTCACCCAAAAGCAGGGAACCACCCTATTTATGACCCTGTTAGCAGCCTTCAAAGTCTTGCTTTCTCGTTACAGTGGTCAAGAAAGTGTAGCAGTAGGAACACCGATAGCCAACCGCAACCGCAGTGAAATAGAAGGGTTGATCGGTTTCTTTGTCAACTCCCTAGTCATGTACACAGACCTGGGAGGGTTCCCAAGTTTTACAGAAGTATTAAACCGAGTCAAACAAACAGCCCTAGAAGCTTATACTCACCAAGACATACCCTTTGAGAAATTGGTAGAAGAGTTGCAACCAGAGCGGGCACTATCACAAAACCCATTATTTCAGGTGGTGTTTGCGGTTCAGCAAGAAGAAATTTTGAAACCATCCTTTAGCCTGCCTAACTTAGAGGTAGAGTTAGGCTGGGAGCGATGGATGGGAGATCAAATGACAGTGCGGATGGACTTAGAGTTACATCTGTGGCCAGTAGGAGAAGAAATTAAAGGATTCTGTGCTTATAACCGAGACTTGTTCTCAGCCAAAACAATTAGTCGCATGCTGTCACATTATGAAAACTTACTATCAGCAGCAGTAGAGACTCCCGAGGGACCTATTAGCCAGTTGCCATTAATGAAAGAGGCAGAGCTAGACCAAATACTGGTGGAATGGAACAACACGAAAACAGATTACCCAACAGACAAATGTATCCATCAATTATTTGAAGCACAGGTAGAAAAAAAACCAGATGCAATAGCAGTAGTATTTGAGGAGCAAAAGCTGACCTACTCCCAATTAAATAGCAAAGCCAATCAACTAGCCCATTACTTGCAAAAATTGGGAGTAG
>WTKN01000286.1 GCA_011524395.1 Moorena sp. SS36440bin_2 | reverse complement strand
CACTTTCAATAATATCATGATTTTGGTATTTTTGCAAAACTGAGATGCACCCGTGCAGGGGTAATTGAGAAGTTACATTTACTGCAGTATAAGAATAGGAAAACACCGTGAAATGACCAGCTCAATTGGCAAGGCTGTTGAAAAGGCAAAAAAGAAAGTGCTCCCACTGTGGTCTTACCTTCGCCGTAGCCGACGCTTCGCGAACAGAGATGGAGATTTATTGCATACAGATTATATCATACCGCGCTCACAAGGTGGAAGTAATTGGGATAAAAATCTAGAATTACCGAAAAAATTGGGTAATCGCGCCCCGTCCTTATAGGACGGCTTTATTTTTCAGCTAAAACTTGACAGTTTTCACAGAGCGTGTTATGATTTTTTAGTAAAAAAAACTAAAAAGCTACTAGATAAATACTATCTAAAAATAAGTAGGCAACGTAAAAAATATGTATCAGATGCATATTGCGTAATTTGGTCTAGCGATGCAGCGCGGTCTTGGGGGTTTCCCCCATGAGCGACTGCATCAAGACAACGACTTAAACGTCTATGAAAAAAATTAGATTAAAAAAGTATCTATCTATATAAAAAAAAGCGATGCAGAGGTGCGACCCGTGGCGAATTTAATTCTTAATGCGGAAAGCGCACCATTACGGTCTTGGGGGTTTCCCCCACTCGCGCTTTGCATGGCTGACAAGGTACGGTGGGGCACACCGAAACCTGCGTCATAGACCAAATACGCTTGGGGAGAGGAGACCTCTATTTTTCCTGGCTCCGGCCTGGTTGAACAAGTCATCTCGTTGAATCAAGAATCCCCGTCCTTCCAGGGCGGGGAGTGTCAATTCATCTACACTGCCATGATGGAAAAAAAACAGAGAGTTAGCCGCCCAATTAATTGGGTGGGCGTGGAGCGTTCCGGGATTTATCAAGGGCTTTCGTGTTAAAATGGAGTAGCGAGTAAGAACAAGGTTGGTTGCGTTGATTTTTTGCGCTTTACGGTGAGATACCAGCCAGTAAGAGACGGGTTTAATTCTACCTACTCCTCAAGGAACAGGCAAGCAATGCAGCAAAAAGGAGTAATTTATTGCCCTAACTTGTTGGTACAACCACTCCGAAAACTAGATTAAAAGTAAATCCACAGGTTAACTGATTCAATGGGTTAATCCGTTCGCGTAGCGTGGCCATAGGCCAGGGAGGTAGGGCAGTTTTGAGTCTGCCGGAATAGTACAGACTAATCCTAGTCAGTATTACAAGCTTCACGGAGCGCGGTTTTAACCCGCGAAGTGAGATCAGCTTAGAATCCACGCGATTTCAATCCGTGGAGAACTCAAACGGTTCTAACCATGTTAAAGGTACCAATGACAGTGGTTATTTCAACGAGGAGCCGGGTGAAGGTAAACTTTCACGCCCGGTTTTGTTGGCGTAGCCTTGCGGAAGGGTAAACGAGTAAGTAAGGTGAGTCACTGGCTTAGTTTAATGGAACATAGACCAGGGAATAGTTGCTAGTGGTCTTTCAGGGGGGCCTTCATGTTTCGCTCAAGCGCCAGGGTTAGGTTGGTGCTCGTAACGCACCACTGCTGGGTCAAACAACTTTTAGGAGATGCACCCGAACACAGACCAGGAAACAGGCAAGATGCCTGTTCCACAAAACTCTTAAAATCATTCCATTATTAAGCAACGCCCTCAGGTTAATTACTCTGAGCAGTGGTGCTGCTGGGAACAGTCAGATTAATGCTAAAAGGCAGGGTTTGTGAATTCTCTTCTTCCTCCCAAAGCAAGGTTCCAGTCAATTGGTATTGTCCAGCTGTCAATTCCTTGGCATCACTAGGATATCCGATAGAAATCTTCCGTTCTCCCCCAGCAATAACTGTCCATTCGTTTTGTTTGCCAGTGGTGACCGTAGTCCTTCCCTGTTTCAAAGTCCACTCCACCTTGGGACGTGCAGAGGCATTGCCACTGTTGCTAACCTGTAAGAGAATCTGCTTACTCTTGTGATCAAAGCTCGCTTCCTCTACGGTCAACTGGGGAGAAATATCTCCATGACGTACATAGACAGTGACACCAACGCGAGGTACTATGCCCATACTTACACCACGACTATTATTCTGGGAATGTGCCAGATTTTCTGTGAAAATCACTGCCCGATATTCTCCTTTATCCATACTAGGAGGAAAGCGGGAAATCATTCGGATGCGGCGAGTTACGCCTGGTTCTACTAACAACTCACGAGGGGAGAATTGTAGATAAGGGGTTAAATCATTAGAGCTAGATTCCAATGCCTCAAACCCATTTTCATCGTAGGTGAAAGGTGTCGCATAGACACGGGCTCGAAATGCTCTATTACTGCGATTAGTGACGTTGATTATACCTCTAGCTTGACCTCGTTCTGCTTCTTCTTCAATAACTAAAGGAGAAACTTGAACCTGAGCTTTAGCTAATCCTGGAAACAGCACCAGGGCAGATAAGGCGCAACTACCTAAATAGGATATTAAATTTTGATTGAGTTTAATCATTTTTAGGTAACAGAGAACAGGTAACAGAGAACAGGTAACAGAGAATCGGGAATCGGGAATCGGGAATCGGGAATAGTAAATAGGTAAAAATATGTGTACCTAATTAATATAAAAGTAAGCGTTTAGCTTATGGGGTACGTCCCAGCCTCGTTCGCACAGCGTGGCCTTTGGCTGTGCCACGATAATTGAGATGCCAACGGCTGACCGCTGACCGCTGACCGCTGATTGCTGAACGCGCACGGGTGCGCGTAGCCCATAAACTTACGATAATTTAGTAAACAGCGATATACTTTAATCTATTGTTGACTAAAATTATGGTAATAGCTATAGTTAAAATTACTGATTTTTATAGAGTATTTTTTTCAAAAATCGTTATAAATACGGATATAGCAATCCTAATTCATTTGTAAGTAATCACACAAAAATAATTACGGATTTGAAAAAATAAAAACCATGATTTTGTAAGCATTCCCAAAAAGAGGAATAAGTAATTTATTTTGTAATGATACTTAAAGAATACTTCTCTTAAAATCGTCCTGAGTGCTAAGTACTGATAAATTAAGCCACGATCACAGAATATTCAAGTTCAATCCTGACTTAGGCAACAAAACCAGGAAAAGGTTGATATGGAATCCCTTTGCTCTGATACCTATGCCAGCATGATAGTAACGGACATTGCCTCAAATCAAGAAATTTCCAGTTGGAATCGGCAAACCTATCAACGTTTGAAACTCGCTTTGAGTATTGGTCTGCGCCGCCAGCTTTTTTTGGCAGTGTGCGATGACCTGAATCTGCGCAATCAGCTAGCAGATCAACTATACCGGGACTTAGGCTTATGTGCAGCAAACGGGTCAAGCAACCACCAAGGTTATCCAAAGTTGGTCAGCCTGAATTTAAATCTGAGCGAACCCAATCCCTTAGCTCAGATTAGTCAATGGTTAACCGACCATGAGGAATCTTACACTTCTGAAAGTATACCGGGATTTCAAATTCTGGGTATAGAAAACTTAACACGGCAACCCGCAGCACTGCAACGATTGTTTCTGAGGCATTTACAGTCAATTGGGAATAATCTCAGCTACTGGGAACTGACTTTCTTGCTGTGGTTGCCACGACCTTGGTTTTATTCCATTCAGCAGTCGGTACCAGAATTTTGGCAACAGCACACTGGTTTCTTTGAGTTTGAAGGAGAACCAACACCCCTATCCCAAAGGGTGGCTGATACAGCACAGGCTTCTTACACATTACCCCCTTCAACAACAGTAATCGATCCTGGTCAGGAAGATGTGGATAAATTACCAGGGCAAGAGGATGTGTTGATAGTTGAAAGTTTTAATGTTGAAGCTTCAAACGATAACTTTCAATCAAATAATATGCGACTTGAAAATCACAGTGAAACACTACAAGATAACTTTAAAATAAACAACCAGCCACCGGCAACTGAAATTGAAACACCACAAGATAACTGGGAACAAAATAACCTGCAACCTGGAACTCAAAAACCATCTACAGGCCAAACCTATCTTGAATTAGGCAATCATTATCGCTACCTGATTGAACAAGGAGATGCCTCTGAGGAAAACTTAGTAATCGCAATCCAGGCTTATGAGCAGGCGCTGCAATGGTCAAAATTCACACCTATCGAAGAATCCGCTATCCTCAATGATGTGGGAAATTTCTACTGGATGCTATCTCGTTGTCCAAACAATGACAACCTGATGGTATCTTATTTGGAGCAAGCGATTAAATGCTATCAAGTAGCAGTAACTGACTTTTTAGCGGAACAATCTCCGGAAATTTTTAGCATGATACAGAATAATTTGGGAACAGCTTATGGAGAGTTAGCCCAGTACCAAGATTTAGCTAAAAACCTGGAAAATTCTATTCACGCCTATGAAGACGCTTTGCGCTATGGCGGTGCTGACCATGACTTGGTTAAATATGCTTCAACCCAGAATAATTTAGGAACGGCTTACTGGAATCTAGCGCAATATCAATCACCAGTGCCTAATTTAAAGAAAGCGATCGCAGCCTACCAAGAAGCCATATCTGATGATGACACCACAGCCAATCCTCAGAATTGGGCAATGATTCAAAATAACTTGGGTACGACTTACTGGAGTCTTGCCCAGCACGAACAACCAACCGTCTGGTTGAAGCTAGCCATATTTGCCTATCAAGATGCTCTCAAATACCGGAAACCGGAGGTTGACCCAGCTGGTTGTGCTGCGACCCAGAATAACCTAGGTACTGCCTACTGGCACTTAGGCGACCAGTTAAAGGACGAATCTGGGGCAAAAACAGAATACCTTAAGGAGTGTATGAGAGCTTATGAAAATGCTCTTGTGATCGCAGGACATCAACCACACCCCTGTGACCCAGTCCTCAACCAAAACAGATCACCTGTACCAGTTAACTTTGATATTATAGCTACCTACAACAACTTGGGGCTAGTGAATTTCCAGCTAGCCACACAGGCACAATTTTCGTTAACCAAAGGGTCTAAGTTAACTCATTTAGAAGCTGCCCTACACCAACATGTGCAAGCTTGTATGGGTACAGTTGATCAACCCGAAACCTACCAAATTTCTCTGAACTACCTGATCCACACCATTCGGGCATTCTCTCAGGAAAATGGTCCTGCGGGACAAAGCTTTGCCCTTTCTAAAGTTCCAGGTCAGCTATTACCAGAAATTTTGCCTCGACTATGAGCCTAGGAATTGAAATTCCCAAATTAATTGTGATAATTCTTGATGCCATATTCCCTACTACCTGCTCCCTGCTCCCTGCTGCATTTCCTAGCCCAATTCCAAAATTTGTAATAACTCTAAAAAGATAGTTCACCATCTTCATCATATTGAAACTGTTGGGGCTTATTGTGAATCTTTCTAGAAAAGGGTTTTGGATCAGGTTGATTTTCGGCTACGGATGATTCGGGTTGCTCTTGGTTAAAGGTACCCTGAGTATCCTTGACAAACGACTCTACTAATGGCTCTTTGGCCATGACTTCATTATTACTCAGCTCATCATTTAAATCAATAATTTCTCCCCCAAAACAATCTTTAATTTTCCCTAAAGCTTGCTCTATTTGATCAGCATTCAAGTCTAAGTCAGAGAAATCATCGGCTGGGCTCGATAATGCTGGGCTCGATAATGCTGGGCTCGATAATGCTGGGCTCGATAATGCTGAGCTCGATAATGCTGGGCTCGATAATACTGTCTCCGCTGCTTCAGATGTTTCAGAATTGCTAGGAGGGGCAAGGTTTTCTGGCTGGGATGGTTGAGGGGATGAGTTTACCGCTGGCTTTGAAGAGTCACTGGTGCTAGGTGGCACAACTAGTTTGGCCTCGGTTGAATCCCCCTTTGAATCCCTCTTGCTGTTTGAAGATTCCTGTGGTGCTTCTGGGGTACTGATTGGTGTAGGTAATTTCTGAGTTGGTACTGCTGGTAGGGTCACTCTTGATTGAGGAGCGGTCTGGGTGGGGAGTGCTCCTACTAGTTGAAAATTAACTTTCACATGACCTGGATGGACTTTGGCAAATGCCTTTTGAATTTGGGGCAACATTCCTTGTATCAGCTTTTGTACACCCTTCTTTTTGATGCCAATAGATGCCTCTCGGCCATTGAAAGCTAATAAACAGCCGTTGCTACGCAGTATTTCTCTAGAGCCATCCAGTTCAATATTATGAATGACCTGTTGCCAAACCTGCTCGATTTCGTAGGGCTGGTTGCTAACCTCGCTATCTCGTTTAACCCTAGCGCTATTGTTAATTACCTGATTCGCTGTTGAGGTTGTCACTAAATCAGGGCTTTTGGGTATGCCATTGCTAGAGGTGTCCGGGTGTGCTTGAAACCCTAACCTTTCTGAAGGTTTAGGCTTGTCAGTTTGCTGCTGAGTATTGGGTTTGTGAGCTGGTTGATTTTTTGGATGCTCTGGTGTGTGAGTAGTCTGATCTGGGGCAGAGGTTGGTTGATTGTATGACTCTTTTCTGGGCTGATGTCTCTCAACTGGTGGTAGATTAGGCTGCTTCCTAGGTTTAACCGCAGGTGCTGAGGGTTTGACCGATGGATTTTTAGGGAATAACTGTGAGGTTTCTAGGGATTGAGAGGCAAGAGCCGCTGGCAATAAACCCATTAGGGTGACTTCTAACCAGAGACGGGGCTGGGTAGTGTTTTTGATCTGAACTTCACTTTCTTTTAGATGCTGTTGACTACGTAAAATACTCTCTACATCCATCTGTTGAGCTAACTCACACAGCTTCTGCCAGGTGGGTAGGGTGATGGTTGATAAATTATGACGAGTAGGAGCAGTTTTAGCAATCAACAAATCTCGGTAGAAACTAGTGAGATTTTGTAGGATAACTAGGGGTTCTCTACCTCTATCGATCAGATAGCCACATTGTTCTAGTACTGTTACTGCTTCAGAAGATGCGATCGCGTTTAGCAATGCCAGCAAGTCTTGTTCAGGTACTGCCCCTACTAAATCCCAAACCCGCTCTACCGTGACCTGTTCATCTAACAAACTCAGTTGATCTAGCAAACTTTCTGCATCCCGGAGCCCCCCTTGAGCCCCTTGTGCCACTAAGGTTAAGGCATCTGGTGTAATAGCGATATTTTCCTTAACTGCAATATCCTTCAGATGAGACACCATTGCCTCTAGGGGAATGCGGCGAAAATCAAAGCGTTGGCAGCGGGAAATAATGGTGGGTAATACCCGTTGAGGGTCTGTGGTAGCCAAGATAAAGACTACCCGCTCGGGCGGTTCTTCCAGGGTTTTGAGAAGGGAGTTGAAGGCTGCGGTACTAAGCATATGGCATTCATCGATCACATACACTTTGTACCGGCACTGGACTGGGGCAAATTGAGCCCGTTCAATGATTTCCCTGATATTATCTACACCGGTATGACTAGCTGCGTCCATCTCAGTCACGTCCAAGGCTAAACCAGCAGCGATCTCACGACAGACCTGACATTCCCCACAAGGAAATGGAGTTGGCAAATGACTCTTGAGACAGTTGAGAGACTTAGCTAAAATCCGTGCCGAAGAGGTTTTGCCCGTACCTCTAGGGCCGGTAAACAAATAGGCAGGGGCAATGCGCTCACTCTCGATGGCATTGGTTAGGGTTTTTGCGATCGCATCTTGCCCCACTAAATCCGCAAATTTCTGGGGACGATATTTGTGATGTAGGGGTTCGTAGCTCACGACTTGGTGCTGTGCGGGGCTTCTCGCAGTTTAGCTAATAGTGTTTTAATTTTAGGCAAGACAGATGGGGGTCTTGTTAGGGATTGCTGGAGACAGGGGTTTGTTAAACCTTTATCTTCGGTGGTAATCTTTCACCAAAGATAGTAACAGGGATATCAGACTCCTATACTACTGATGGGTTACTTTACCTAAACTATATAATCGAGCATTTCTACCTCATCGATATATATCTTTTGTTTTAATTATGGAATCAGCTATTTCTTCTTCTGTTAGTACAACTGACGAATTACCCCGCGAGGTGAGAGTTGCCCAACTGCGTAATCTGGTAGAAACTCTACACATCGCGGATGAAATTGCCAGCCAAGGCTACCTGATTAGTAGTTCTGAACTGGCGGATTTAATGGATGTGAATGCCAGCGCTGTCACTAGTCGTGGTAACCACTGGTCTTGGCGCAACTGGGTTGTGTCCAGGGTCAGGCGTGAAGGTAATCAAATTCTGTGGCAGTTAGAACGGGTAGACAAAGGGAATATAATGGATGAAGACTAAGCCTTACAATACCTAGATAGGGGCTAAGTATACTACCTTGAGACTATGTTGGTAAGCAGTCAGCGGTCAGCGGTCAAGTTATTTGATTCAAAAGCTATTCGCACCTCAAGTAGGTTGGCCACAGGCTGTTGGCTGATACGCGACACGCGCGCATTGCTTACCTATGTTGAGACTATGTTGAGTGTTTACCCTTGACTGACTGTTAAGGATTAATACTCAACACTCAACAGTCCCACTGGTGCATTAAACCCCATGAAAACAACTTGATATTACTCATATGTCTTGTCACAACTGGGATGATGGGAAAATAGCTAATATATTGGCAGTAACCCTAGTCTTGCAAATGTAGGTTACAGCGCAAGAACATGGGTCAAACAGAGCGAGCAGCTTCATGGCATCCGTAACCAAAATGACTTCACCTGTCTCGGAAAACCCGAAGAACTTGATCCGCCCATTTCAATACCATGATTTGGCAGCAATAGAGAAGCTAGTGCAACAGACAACAGATGGCCAGAGTAAGATCTGCCCATCTGTTGTCCCACAGCCACTTAAACACGTTAGAGGCTGGTATTGGTTGCTGAAGTTTTTGAGTTGGTTTCCCAACCCCTATCAGTACAGCTTTTGTATCTATGTGGCTGAGCAACTCCAACAGCTGCGCGGACTGATCAAAATTTCCCCATTTAATCACACCCGTAGTACTTGGCGGGTGGAGCAGGTGTTAGTTGATGCCAACACTCTTAGAGTGAGTAACACCCTGGCAACTAGAGACATTGGATCGGCTCTGTTGCGCCATTGCTTTGAAAAAATTTGGCAAGCGCGAACTTGGTTATTGGAAGTCAATATCAATCATAAAAGTTCACTGGCTCTGTATCGGCAAAACGGATTCCAACCCCTAGCTCAGATGACCTACTGGGTGATTGAGCCAACACTGCTGGAAAAATTGGCGGTTCGTGAACCAGATTTGCCGAACCTGTTGCCTGTCAGTAACGCAGATGCTCAATTGCTATATCAACTGGATACGGCATCAATGCCACCAATAGTGCGTAAGGTTTTTGACCGCCATATCCAGGATTTTCAAACCAGTATGTCACGGAAAATCATTGATTCACTGTGGCAGTGGCTAAATCATACTGAAGTGATCAGTGCCTATGTATTTGAACCACAGCGTAAAGTCGCCGTTGGCTATTTTAGGCTGCGACTGTGCCGTGATGGTAACCGTACCAACTCAGCTGAGTTAACAGTTCATCCAGCCTACAATTACCTATATCCAGAGTTACTGTCTCAAATAGCACGAATTGCCCAAAAACTGCCTTCCCAATCCCTACATCTGGCAACGGCTGACTATCAAGCTGAGCAGGAAGAGTATCTAGCTCAGCTGGGAGCAGAACGGATTGAGCATACTTTGCTGATGTCCCGTTCTGTCTGGCATAAGTTGCGGGAAACCAAGTCTGTTACTTTTGAGTTATCGGATGTGCTTCAGGGGCTACAGCCAGCCCGAACCCCAATCCCCAGCCGCATATCCTGGTCACAATCCCCATCGAAGAAACACCGTGCTAAGGGGAAAAACGTATCTATTGGGGTTTCCCAGTCTAAGAGTGTAGTCTCTAAAGAGGAGAAGGTGTCGGTTAAATCTTCACCACAGAAGTAGTTAGAGACCCCAAAGTTGGGTTATAGCTAATGTAAGAAAGCTTCATACCTAATGTGCCATTTCCCAAATTAGCTCTTTGACTGTAAATTGATTAGGATAGGAGCTTAAGCTATGGAAAGAATTTCAGCACTGGGATTGGATTTGGGAAGCAAACGTATTGGTGTGGCGGGTTGTGATGGGACGGGTTTGATTGCTACTGGTTTAACTACCATTGAGCGTACCTCCTTTCAACGGGATGTTGACCAACTGCGAGAGTTAGTTAAAACCAGAGAAGTGCAGGTACTAGTGGTAGGTTTGCCTTATTCGATGAATGGGACTCTGGGTTTCCAGGCACAAAAGGTGCAAAAATTGGCTAGGCGATTAGCAGCAGCACTCCAGCTGCCCCTAGAGTATATCGATGAACGGCTTACCTCTTGGGAGGCTGAATCGCGACTTAAGGCTAGTAAGCGATCGCTTACCCAAAATAAAGGACTGATTGACCGTCACGCTGCTGCTATTATCCTACAACAGTGGTTAGACAGGCGGCGCTCAGCTAACCATCAGAATCCCCCAGCCTCGGGGAATTGAATCCCTTCTTGATGGTGATAGAATAGAAAACTGTTGACTTATACTAATTAAACTTTATCGATGAGTCTAACTCAAGAACGTAAAACTGAAATTATTAATGGCTACCAGGTCCATGAAACTGACACTGGTTCGGCAGAGGTGCAAGTGGCTATCCTGACTGAGCGTATCAATACATTGAGTCTCCATCTACAAAGCCACAAAAAAGATTACTCCTCTAGACGGGGATTATTAAAGATGATCGGTCGCCGCAAGCGCTTACTTAGCTATATTCGTCAAGACGATCAACAACGGTATAAAAACTTGATTGAGCGCTTAGGTATTCGGGGTTAGACCCTAGTTTAACAGACCCTAGTGTAAAAGAGTGTATGTCTACTGAACCGTCACGGGATCGATTGCCTTTTGAACCACGTCAAAAGCGCAAAAAGAACCCTAAAGCCCAAAATTCATCTACAAATCCCCAAACTACTCCAAAGGAAAAACCCAGTAAAACTACTGTCAAGCAAGATAAGAAACAAGATAAGAAGCAAGATTTGCCAAGGGCAGCCTCAAATGACTCAATGGCAATCCCTGATGTGGTCAGTAAACGGATGGTGCGTCGGATGGGTCTAATGTGTGGTATTCCTAGTTTTTTAGGGATAGTTACATTTGTGGTTAGCTATTTATTGATCACACAGGTTGGGGTAGAGTTACCCCATGTGGCAGTGATTCTGGTGAGTATGGGATGCTTTGGTCTAGGTGTCTTGGGGTTGAGCTATGGTGTTCTTTCTGCTTCGTGGGAGGAAGATATACCAGGAACTTTTTTTGGTTGGCAAGAGTTCACCACTAACCTAGGCAGATTGACATCAGCATGGCGTGCTGCTAAGACAAAAAGTTAACCCTTTCGGGATCCTATGGTCTCAGTTTGGGTATAAGGTTACCAGGTAGGAAGCCCAAAAGTGCTTCCTAACTAACCTGGGCAGAAAATTTGTTATGGTAATTAACTAATTAATGTATTAATTAGTATTACTTTTGCGTTCTTCCGCCTAAATCAAAGATTTTAGACAGAGAATTCCCTCAAAATTTTCCTTAAAACAGATATCGCTACTAGTTAAACATTAATATAAGCCAAAAAGGCATATCTAGAGCCAGAAATTGTTCTATAGAATAATAAAGCGCTGTGTTAACAGCAAAGGGTAGGAACTCGACGATATCCCACCCACATTCCCAGACTGGGGCTAAAATCCCTAAGCTGTTAAGAATCTAGTTGTATTAGACACTCTAAGGGAAATCTTTGGTTTCAGCCTTAGAATTATCTTTGTTTACATGTACAACCAATTAATCGGCTCTTAGTCGGCTCGTTTTTCATCCCCGGTCATTAGACGCGGGGTTTATAAACTCACGAGGATTTTTTTTATGATAGTAGTCATGAAGGTAGGCTCTCCAGAAGTCGAGGTGACTCGCCTTAGCCAGGAACTTAGTCAATGGGGGCTGACTCCAGAAAAAATTGTTGGTAAGCATAAAGTGGTGTTGGGTCTGGTCGGTGACACCGCTTCTTTAGACCCCCTACAAATACAGGAAATTAGTCCGTGGATAGAACAGGTACTGCGGGTAGAGCAACCGTTTAAACGGGCTAGCCGTCAGTATCGTCACGGGGAAGCCAGTGAGGTGCTAGTGCCAACGCCGAATGGGCCAGTGGTATTCGGTGAACACCATCCCTTGGTTATTGTTGCTGGTCCGTGCTCCGTAGAAAACGAGGAGATGATCGTCGAAACAGCACGCAGGGTTAAGGCATCAGGAGCTAAGTTCCTGCGGGGAGGTGCCTACAAACCCCGGACATCCCCCTATTCCTTCCAGGGTCATGGGGAAAGTGCCTTGGATTTGCTAGCCAAGGCACGGGAAGCAACTGGGTTGGGCATCATTACCGAAGTGATGGACACGGCTGATGTGGATAAAATTGGTAAGGTAGCAGATGTTCTGCAAGTTGGTGCCCGTAATATGCAGAACTTTGCCCTACTGAAAAAAGTGGGGGCTCAAGATAAGCCAGTACTTCTGAAGCGGGGGATGTCAGCAACTATTGATGAGTGGTTGATGGCTGCTGAATATATCCTAGCAGCGGGCAATTCTAATGTAATTCTTTGTGAACGGGGAATTCGGACTTTTGACCGTAAATACAGCCGGAATACCCTAGATCTTTCAGTACTGCCAGTCTTACGACTCCTAACTCACTTGCCGATTATGATTGACCCCAGTCACGGCACAGGGAAGTCTGATTATGTTCCAGCTATGGCAAAAGCTGCGATCGCAGCTGGCACTGATTCGTTGATGATCGAAGTTCACCCCAACCCCGCTAAAGCCTTGTCTGATGGACCACAATCCTTGACACCGAATCGGTTTGATGAGTTGGTGAAAGAATTGGCGGTCATTGGTGAAGCCGTAGGGCGTTGGCCTCAATCTGCTGTGGCTGTTGCTACTCATTAGTAGTTATTTTGTAGTTATTACCTGAGTTCGACATAACCAACTTTATCTAGAACTCAGGTTACTTAAGACTAAAAACTAACTACTAATCAAACAAAGACTCTGTGTTCTAGACAAGGCATTTGTTGGCGGACTTGTTGGAGGCGGTTTGGGTCAATTTCTGCGATCGCAACTCCTGGTGTGTCTCCTGCATCTGCCAAGATTACCCCCCAAGGGTCCACTATCATCGCATGACCATGGGTGTAGCGCATGGCATAGTGACGACCAGTTTGGGCTGGGGCAATCACATAGCAGGTGTTTTCTATGGCTCTAGCTTGGAGGAGAACTTGCCAATGATCTTTGCCAGTGTAGGCGGTGAACGCAGCAGGCACAAACAATACATCCGCTCCATTCTGGGATAAGTGTCGGTAGAGTTCGGAGAATCTGACATCGTAACACACAGAGAGTCCCAAATTGCCGAATTCTGGGGACGGGTAGACCTTGGGTAGTTCACTTCCAGCCTTAACTGTCTCTGATTCTCGATAGGTATTCCCATCAGGGAGGTTAACATCAAATAGATGAGCTTTATGGTAGCGAGCTAGTTCATTGCCACTGGAACCGATGAGTAGGGCTGTATTGTAGACTTTACTACTACCGACTGGTACCGGAAAGCCACCACCAAGGATCGTGACTTGAAACCGTTGCGCCATAGTTTTGAGGAATTGTTCACTTCGCTCTGCGATCGCATCAGCGTGGGTAATTTTGTCTTCCTCTGTACCAAGAAAAGAAAAGTTTTCTGGTAAGCTTATCAATTCAGCACCACGACGCACGGCTAGGTCGATCAGTTCTTCTGCCTGGACTAGGTTTTGTTCTAGGTCAGGGGAGCTAGTCATTTGAATGGCAGCTGCAAGATAGCACTTCATTATAAGTCAACGGTAGAGTTTTCAAGATAGAAACATATTAAGACAGATATTATACCGAGTTGCATTCAAAGATAGTAGATTGCTTGGATAGGGAGATAGGGAGATAGGGTAGTGGTACACAAGTAGTGATTTTAGCTGCCGTTACCTTGACCAGTGGCTTCTTTAAAAAAATTATAAATACTAATCTTCTAGGAAGATTGAGTTACGGTAACTATTTTTCCAGCATTCAAGCGGTCCATATAGTCTTTAAGTTCAGTGGCTACTTTGCTACATAAGAAATAGCCACCAAAAAGATTAGGTAAACCCATAGAAAAAAGCATACTATCACTGAAATTAATGACTGCTTTTGGGTTAGCCACAGCTCCAATAAAGATGGTGATCAAAAATAATACTTTGTAAACAATCAAGGTTCTCGAACCAAACAAATAATCCCAACATATTTCACCATAGTAACTCCATGAAATCATGGTAGAAAAAGCAAAAAAGAACACAGATATGGCAAGGAGGATGGGAAACCAACTAATTACAGTACCAAAAGCAGCAGCGGTCATTTCGGCACCACCGAAATCAGCAAACTCAGAATTTTTGTATACTCCAGTGATGACTATTACTAGAGAAGTCATATTGCAGATGACCACAGTAACAATAAAAGGTTCGAGTAGGGCTATAATGCCTTCTCGCACTGGTTCCTCAGTCCTGGCAGCAGCGTGAGCAATGGCAGATGAACCAATACCTGCCTCATTAGTAAAGGTTGAACGCCTTAATCCCTGTACTAACACCCCAATCAAACCTCCCTCAACCGCTTGGGGAGAGAAGGCTTCTGTCACAATAGTTTCGATTGCAGATGGGATGCTCGAAAAATTGACAATCAGAATCCAGAGGGATGTCAAAATGTAGATCCCACACATGACGGGTACGATGGTACCAGCCACTAAGCCAATACGTTGAATGCCACCAATAATCACTAATGTCACTAGGCCAACCATAATTAAGCCATAAAGCCAGCCTCGATTGATCAGCCAGGGGATTACGCTGGCCATTACTTCAAAGGATTGGTTAGCTTGAAACATGCTCGAACCACCAAATGACCCAGCAATGGCAAAGATGCAAAATAAGAAGCTCACAATTTTGCCGAGTTTTTGATATCCCATTTCGGCTAAACCAGCCGAGAGGTAATACATTGGACCACCAGCTATCGTTCCGTCTGGTCTGACCACTCGATATTTTTGAGCCAGGGTACATTCTACAAATTTACTGCTCATGGCAAATAAGCCAGCAAGGGTCATCCAGAACGCAGCTCCTGGTCCTCCGATACTGATGGCAAAGGCAACACCGCCAATGCTACCGAGTCCAACACCAGCGGATAGGGCAGTTGATAGAGCTTGAAAGGAAGATATTTCACCGTTTTGGTTGGGTTGCTCGTATTTGCCTAAGGCTATGTCAATGGCGTGTCGAAATCCCCAGATGTTGATGAAGTTCATCCGGAAGGTGAAGAATACGCTACCACAGACTAGCCACAAGACAATCAGTGGCATACCACCGATGCTAAAGAAGAGTACATTAGATATGCCATCTAAGATTTGGTTAACAATAGCGGTGAGGTTAGTTAGAACCGAGTTGTTTGCTGCTAGAGCTAGAGTGGGTAAATTCAAAAAAATATAATCTAGTGTCAACGTCTTTTAGCAATACTTCTTTACAAATTTACCAGGACTTACCAAAAACTGGGCAGCAAATCTACCAGTAGAATCACCCTAATGGTAGATTTGCTGTCATGATTCAGGGATATAGTCTTGACAAATATCAATTAATCAAAGATAATAATAGATTACGTGTCGATTCCTGCTCGGATCAGGTTAAGGCATACCAAAAGCTGGCACAAGCAAGAAATCCTATCCATCGGAACAAACACTAACCAGCTACCTGTACGGCAACTCTAGAAAAACAAATCCATGACTTACGCAATTATCGAAACTGGTGGCAAGCAACTGCGAGTAGAACCTGGTCGCTTTTACGACATCGAACTACTGCACGTTGAACCAGAGCAAAATGTCACTATCGACAAAGTCCTGTTCGTTAATCATGATGGTGACATCAGCATCGGTCAGCCCTTAGTTGAAGGAGCAACCGTACAAGGAACGGTGATGCGACACTTTCGCGATCGCAAAATCATCGTCTACAAAATGCAGCCCAAGAAGAAAACCCGCAAGAAGCGGGGACACAGACAGGAAAAAACCCGTCTGATGATTGATGCTATTAGTATGAATGGTTCTGTGCTAGCCTCGGTGTCCAAAGCAGAGGAAGCACCAGCAACTGAAGCACCAGCAACTGAAGCACCAGCAACTCAGGAAACGACTGAAACTGCTCCGGAATAGTTAATCCGGAATAGTTTATCTCTCAGACCTGTGGATAGGGCAAAATTCCCTCAAAATTCCCGTAAAAACACCCAAATATAAAGGAACATTATGGCTCATAAGAAAGGAACAGGAAGTACTCGTAACGGTCGTGACTCTAATTCCAAACGCCTAGGGGTCAAGCGCTACGGTGGTCAGTTTGTCAAGGCTGGCAACATCTTGGTACGTCAGCGAGGTACTAAGTTTCATCCTGGTACCAATGTTGGTCGTGGCGGTGATGACACCCTATTTGCAATAGCTGATGGCATAGTCACTTTTGAAAGAAGGGGTAAAAGCCAAAAAAAAGTCAGCGTTTACCCGGTTGAAACCGAAGCATCAGCTTAGATACAACGGTTTATAGTTGAGACTGAAATCCCTCCATCAGCAGTTGGCTGCTGTTGATGGTAACTGATGAGGCACCCCCGAGGGGGTGCTTTTCTCTTGAAAATGTGTCTGGCAAAAAGAAAAGGTCAGGACTTAGGCACACAATCCATGGGTAGGGTGGGCAAGGTTTTGCCCACCCTACTCGGGGTACTTAAACGCTTTTTTAGTAAACTTTTGCCTCTTGCCTCTTGCCTCTTGCCCTTGCGCGTAGCCCTATAACTAGTCAAGTATGCCCTAACTTCTCTAATACAGGTGCGGTCGAAACCACGTGCCGTTCTAAACCCAGTTGTTTTGGACTAACCCCTAGGGCTAGGGCAACTAACTGGGGTAAATGCAATACTGGTAACCTTAACTGACGCCCAATCACCTTTTCTACCTCCGGTTGACGGGAGTCAAGATTAAGATGACACAACGGACAAGGGGTAACCATGCAATCCGCACCAGCATCCAAGGCTTCCTGAATATGGCTCCCTGCCATCTTGAAGGATTGTTCTGTGGCATAACTAGATATTGGCCAACCACAACATTGAGTACGACCTCGGTAATATACAGGTGTTGCTCCTACGGTGCGAAATACAGTTTCCATGGATTCTGGATTCACTGGGTCATCGTAGGGGATGGATGTCTGAGCTCGCAGTAAATAACAACCATAGAATGCAGCACACTTGAGTCCAGTTAGTTTGCGACTCACTTGTGCTGCTAGGGCTTCCATGCCGTAATCTGCCACCAATGCCCACAGTAAATGCTTGACTTCCGTAGTGCCTTTGTAAGGAGAACAGCCTTCTTTTTTCAGCAAGCCATTCACTTTTTCCACATAAGCGGTGTCGGTATCTTGGAATTCCTTTAAACGCTCATCTACATGACCAATTACTCCCTGACAGGTGCTGCAATGGGTTAACAGGGGTAGATTCAGCTCCTCAGCTAGGGCGATGTTGCGAGCGTTAACAGTGTCTTCTAGGAGTTGGGAATCTTCTTTGAAGGTACCAGAACCACAACAAGCAGCTTTTTTCAACTCAATCAGTTCAATTCCTAGCGCTTGGGTTAAGGCTGATGTAGATTGGTATAGTTCTCCACAGGCTCCTTGAGCAACACAGCCGGGGAAATAGGCATATTTGAGCGTAGCAGATGGCATAGTAATTTATACTTAATCGCCTCAAAGCGGTTAGAGATCAGCTCAAGGGTAACAGCTCATGGCCTAACCGCTACTAGCTTGTTCAAAATTCGTAACCGTAGCGCTTTAGTTCTTCGTCAAAAATGTACTGGACAATTTTTTGCGATCGCTCATTATAGTAATCTCGATAGTCTGTCTTTCTTTCTTCGGTTTTGTTGATCACTGGTATTTGGACTTTGAAGGGCACTCCAGCTTTATCCAGGACTCTGTCAAAATCATCCTGAAGGGTTTCAAAACGCATCACACTATCCATACCGTCGGTATAGCTTCCATAGAGTGTGTAAGGTTTAGCGGGAAGACCTATAAACTGTTTAAGTCGGTTTCGATTAGTATTCCGAACCAGGGATTGAACGGTTCGTTTCAGTCCATTTCCGTAAATAGAGCCATAGTGTTTCTCAATCCAATCATTAAATGAATGGGTTTTGCAAAATTCCATGTCTTCTATATAACCCGGTAGACGGTGAACCCATGAGGTGGAGTCAGCGATGAAGTGTTGGTATTTTGAGGCTCTTTTTACATAGTCGGAAGCTAAACTATCAAAAGGGTTGCGAATACAACTAAATTTTAAATAAGATGCTGCCTCTTTTTCTGTCAAAAGATTACGTCTGAACATCTCTCGTAGAGAATGATGTCTTCTGTGCATCAAAAATTTTCCGTTGGCGTCTAGGATGTCTTGGGCGGGGACTAGTTCGCCTTCTAGCTTTTTTTCCAGAACATCTTCTACTGCTGTGCAACCAGTTCGCGGTGCCATCAGGTAGAGTAAGCCGTATTTACGGCAAATCATTGCCATGATCAAGCTCCTTTAATTATAAGGTTAATATAAATAAGACGTAAGCTTAAGCTCTACGGGCATATGCTTAGGTTTATTGCTTTACTAGTTTCCACAGAAACGTTTTAATTTCGTAGGTTGGTTCAAGTTTATGGTTCCATTTGCCAATAAGTTCTGATTTATAGTTGTATTGTTTCTCAATTTTTTCTCGCAACTCCCTAGATGGATTATATAAAAAAACATCACTAAATTCATCGGTATTTTCGGGGATGATTAACTGTTTGCTTTTTTCGCCATTAAGCATGTTTACGGATTTCTGGCTTAACCAGCAAAACTTCACTTTGGGGTCGAGAAGGTAAGACAGGGATATCACTTCCAGACTTTTTGTCAGCAATAGGGGTTCGTCAGCCTGGTTAATAATTGCTGCTACCTGGGTATGATTAGCACTAGTATACTTGTTCCACCAAAATTCCGATTGAGAACTGATCACACAGGAGACAATTCCACCAGAAAGTAGTAAAACCATTCCGATTCGCCATAGCTTCTGTTGCCATACTCCCTGAAAAAGGCTAGTTATTTTGTTAGTTATTTTGTTAGTAAATAGGTAAGCAACTGCTAGCTGAATACCAAGATAACAGGGAATTAGATAGCGAGTTACACTAGAACGCTTACCTCCGGAAATTAGATCCGGTAGCACTAGGGCTAAGGCGGTAACTCCAATTAATGTCAAAATGAATAGACTAACTCGTTTGGGACTATTACGACAAAGAAAGTATATGGCATAGCCGACTAGGATTAAGATTATTACAGAAACCACTACACTGGGGAAAATCAAGCCTTGGTTCAGATCAAAGAAACTCCGATTAATATTAATCAGCCAGGTTTGGGCTAATGATGATAAAGGAACTTCTTTGAGTGCCCATTTTGTTTTGCTCGATACCTTAGAAAGGTTACTGTTAGAAACTAGTAACCAAGGGACAAATACCATCAAAGACATTAACGATGATAGCCCATAGTAAATAAGCACTTTACTAAAGCGGAACCGTTCTGTTAGCAGTACATAGATGCCATGGCTGATGGCTACTAAGATAGAAAATAAAAATGTATAAAATCCTGTCACTAACGTGAGGGCGTAAATTCCCCAGGTAGAGATAAAGTGTAGGATATCTCTAATTTTATTAGTTGTGTTTCTTCGTTTGGTTAACCGTATTGCCCGTAACAGTGCTGCACTTGATAGCAAAATCGTTACTGTCCATAAGCCATACTGTCTTGCTGCTTGGGCATACAATACCTGAAAGGGAGAAACGGCAACTAAGGCCATAGCTACCCATCCCACCAAGGACGACTCGAATAATTCTTGACATAACCAATAGATAGCAGGAAACACCAGCAAGCTAATTAGAGCTGAAAAACTTCTCCTCACTGCTACTGAATTTCCAAATAACTGGGACCATAATCGCGCCATTACGTAATATAATGGGGGATGTTGAGGTTCTTCAAATGCTAATCCCTTAATCGTACCAATCAGATTTTTTTCTGGATTTGTCTGCTGATACTTATGTAATTCTTTAATAGCGATCGCATCCCCCTTGGAAATTTCTGGTATCATCTCTGACAATCGATAACCAGAAATCCGTAGCGAGGTGAAGGTTTCATCAATCCAGTACGTTTTTTGGTCAATATTTACAAATCGAAACACTATTCCTAGCATCAACAGGATAATAATTACAAGCCCTAACCAAGTTGAGCTAAATCTACGAGTTTGCTGCAATTTGTTTAGCATATATAGCAATTATACTACTTGTGAGGTACACAATTTATAGATTTTAGGGAACAGGGAGCAGGGAGCAGGCAAGAGGCAAGAGGCAAGAGGCAAGAGGCAAGAGGCAAGAGGCA
>WTKN01000171.1 GCA_011524395.1 Moorena sp. SS36440bin_2 | reverse complement strand
AATCGAGAATCGGGAATCGGGAATCGGTAATCGGTAATCGGTAATCGGGAATCGGGAATCGGTAATCGGGAATCGGGAATCGGGAATCGGGAATCGGGAATCGATAATCGGGAATCGAAAAAAAATCCCGTGTACCTGATAACTATGAAAAACACTATAAATCGATACTAAATATCTATTTAAAAATAGATTATAATTTCCAATTATTATTTTATACAACACAAAAAAAGCTTAATAAAAATAGGATAATTTTTAATGCCATATTCCCTACTCCCTGCTCCCTGTTCCCTATTCCCTATTCCCTGTTCCCTTTTTTGTTAAAACCCTATAGTTTTAAAATTGCTGTCAGTGTGGGATTATAAGATAAGAGCCGAAATAAATGTAATGTTATCTTGCCCCTGAAGCATAATCGATGAGTGCAGAAATTATTTGTGTAGGTACGGAACTGCTGCTGGGGGATATTCTCAATAGCAATTCTCAGTTTTTAGCCCAGGAGCTAGCAGCATTGGGGATTCCTCACTACTATCAGACAGTAGTGGGGGATAATATCGGGCGTTTACAGCAAGTATTGACAATAGCTAGTGAGCGCTCCACTATCCTACTATTTACTGGTGGTCTTGGTCCGACGCCAGATGATTTGACGACGGAAGCGATCGCTAAATTTTTTGGTGCTCCTCTGATTGAAGAACCGGATGTTATAGAGGACATCACTCAGAAGTTTGCCCGGCGGGGACGTCAATTAACTACCAATAACCGCAAGCAAGCCCTAATTCCAGAAGGGGCACAAGTATTACCCAACCTGAACGGAACAGCTCCTGGTATCATCTGGAAGCCCCGTGCTGATTTAACCATTCTTACGTTTCCTGGTGTTCCTAGGGAAATGAATCAGATGTGGCGAGACACGGCTGTTCCCTATCTTAAAAGCCAAGGCTGGGGTAAAGAAATCGTTTATAGCCGGATGTTGCGGTTTTGGGGGATTGGAGAATCGGCTTTGGCTGAGAAAGTTGCTCCCTTTTTTGACCTTACCAACCCCACCGTTGCTCCCTATGCTAGTAAGGGACAAGTGAGGTTAAGAGTTTCGGCCCGTGCGGCTTCAGAAAGTGAAGCACAACAGTTAATTGAACCAGTAGCCCAAAAATTACAGGACATTGGGGGAATTAACTATTTCGGTACTGACACCGATACCCTAGCCTCTGTAGTGGGTCAGCTATTGACGGGTGTCTCAGAAACCTTGAGCGTAGCGGAATCCTGTACTGGGGGAGGTATTGGCAGTATGATAACCAGTGTCCCAGGGAGTTCTAATTATTTTCTGGGGGGTATCATTGCTTATGATAACGCTGTGAAAACTGGTGTACTGGGAGTAAATTCCTCAGATTTGAAGGCGATGGGGGCGGTAAGTAAAGTTGTAGCAGAGCAAATGGCAACGGGAGTGCGATCGCTTCTTTCTTCAACCTGGTCACTGAGTATTACAGGCATAGCCGGACCCGGAGGCAATACCGATACCAAGCCTGTGGGTCTAGTTTACATTGGTCTAGCCGGACCAGATGGCATTTTAGAATGCTACAAATACACCTTGGGTAACCATCGGAGTCGCTCTGACCTACGTCACATCAGCGCCTGCTATGCCCTCGATCGGCTACGGTGCAAATTACTGAGTCGTTGAACTGGTTAGTGAGCGTTTTAGTTAGCAGGCAGTGCACCCCATAACCCTCCTCAATCTAAATCCCTGCACCTGGGGGCCAGGTGGTGAAAATAAACACCACCACAGTAGCGATCGCCAGCATTCCCTGAATCAAATTTCCTACCAATGAACCGACCACAATCCCCAAGCCAGCTTTAAACGATTGCTTAATTCTAGGCTGTAACTTTAACTTCCGTTGATAAAGAAACTCACCCAAAAACGCCCCTAACAACGGTCCAAGCAAAATCCCTAATAACGGTCCGCCGAAGGGCAAGGCGGGTAAAAGACCAAACACCCCCAAGAACAAGCCGATTATGGAACCAATTTGTCCCCAATTACTAGCACCAGCTTTTTTGGCTCCCCAGTAAGCGGCTAAAAAATCAACCCCCATACCGAGTAGCAATACAAAGATTGCTACGCCCAATGCCCAGGTGACGCTACTAAAGCCCTCAGCAATACCCCAAATTAGGGTGGCAGCTAAAATCAACATGGCACCGGGAATGCCAGGAACAACCGAACCAATAATGCCTACTAGCATCATCAGAATCAGCAACCAGTACAAAATGATTAACCACATTATTTAAATTCGAAGCGTTACCCACACTTATAAATGACCAGAGAGAGTATTAGCGAGTTTATCAGCAATCCCCTCAATCCACTTTTCATCTTGTTTAGTGTAACTTCGGGGAGCATTGGCTGCCAAAATTAGCGCTCCTTGGTTGCCAATTGGTTGACATATGACACCTTGTGTGTTATTAGGCAAGTAGTCAAATTCAAGTCGCCCTGGATAGAGCTTTAGGTTAACCAGATAGACGGCTTTTTGAGTTTCCAGGACTCGCTTGAGAATTGCTCCAGGCTCGACTTGGGGATTTTTGCCCAAGATCCCCCGTCGGAGAAGCACTTTACCTTGGTATACCACTACAAGCGATCGCGTTACTGTATTAGTCAGTAATAGATGGGATGCCCAGGCTAGTTCAGTTTTTACCTGATCTGGTACCTCGGTCGCGAGGTCGAAACCCTCTTCGCCAATCAGTTTAACAGCATCAGGAGGTTTGGGCTGTACCTGCTGCCACAGTAAACCTGTCAAAATCAATACAGCACAAACAATTACCCCTACAGCATCAGAACGAGCTTGAGAATTGGTGAGCTGAGAGGTTAATAAACGGTTAATCAGCAACAGGCTGCCTGCCAATCCTCCAACCGCAAATGGCAGCAGCCGCAGTACATCATTTTGGTCGGGTTTAGCCATCACTCACCTGTTGGTTGTTAGTTCAGGACTTACGTAGCTGAAAAGAAACATCAAGGTGTTACTATTTTTCATCCCCCGGTTCAATGATCCGTTGGAACAAATAACCTGTACCTCGTGCCGTCAGAATTAGCTCAGGATTACTCGGGTCATCCTCTAACTTGGCTCGTAGCCGGGAGATGTGGACATCTACTACACGGGTATCTACATGGCGTTCGGGGGTATAGCCCCACACTTCCTGCAAAATTTCAGAACGGGAGAATGGTTCTCCGGAACGTCTAACTAATAATTCCAGAAGACTGAACTCCATTCCAGTCAGCCTAATCCGCTCATCCCCTTTGTAGACCTGCCGCTTGTTGGTGTCAATTTTGATACTCCCAACATGAATCACGCCAGAACTAGGAATACCGGCAGCTCCAACTTTATCAAACCGCCGCAGTACAGAGCGAATACGGGCTTCCAATTCTTTTGGAGAAAAGGGCTTGACCACATAGTCATCTGCTCCTAACTCTAGACCGGTAATCCGGTCAGCGACATCCCCTAAAGCAGTTAGCATAATAATGGGAATGTCTGATTCCTTGCGTAATTCTTGACAAACACCATAACCATCTAGCTTTGGCATCATGACATCTAAAACCACTAGGTCAGGCTCTTGAGCACGAAATGTGTTTAGGGCTTCTTCTCCATCGGCGGCTGTGACTACCTCGTAGCCAATCATGGACAACCGAGTTTCTAATATGCGACGGATACTGGCCTCGTCATCGACAACAAGAATTTTTTCTTTATGAGTTTCCAATTGACGTTATACTCCTGAAATGGTGAAGTAAGATTAATGATTTATTAATTTATCAGTAGTTTATCTCTAAGATATAACGCTTTACAAAGTTAGTTTGATCGTTGAGAATTATATTTTCCTTGCTGGTGAAGTCTTCCTTGACTTTCATTAATGTTAATTTAATTATTGAGTTTTTTTAAGAGTTTTTAAGACTTTTAAAGTAGGATGCCGAAGCCTAAAACGCTCTATGTGTGTAATGCCTGTGGTGCTGAGTCCTCCCAATGGTTCGGCAAATGTCCTTCCTGTGGTACTTACAATTCCTTGGATGAGGTAGCTCCCCCATCCCCGATCAAAATCAGTCGCGGGGGTTGGCAATCCAATACGTATTCCGATCACCACGAGCCCAGCACTGGACCGGCTCAACCTAGGTCATCTCTTACCTTCTCAGAAATTGTTGATACTGTCCAGATCCGCTTCCCCTCAGGCTATGGGGAACTCGACCGAGTCCTCGGAGGTGGTGTTGTGCCTGGATCTTTAGTATTAATTGGTGGCGATCCAGGAATTGGCAAATCAACCTTAATGCTGCAAGTTGCCAATCAACTTGCCAAGTTGCATCGCATTCTATACGTTTGTGCAGAAGAATCAGGACAGCAGGTAAAACTGCGAGCATCTCGCCTGGGTGTGGTATCAGCAGAAACCTCTGATCCCGACTCTAATAACGCTAGATTAAAAAAGGAGGCTGAATCTTATAAGTCTAAGTCTTCTAAGTCTAAGTCTTCTAAGTCTAAGTCTTCTAAGTCGTCAAAATCATCCAAAACTCCCATAGCTGATCCCGACTCTGAGTCTACATCTGAGTCTAAAGACGCTGATTTGTATGTCCTACCAGAAACGGATTTAGAGGAAATTCTGCGAGAGTTGGAGTCCCTCAAACCTCAGGTAGCAGTGATTGACAGTATTCAGACCCTTTATTTTCCAGCCTTGACCTCTGCTCCTGGTTCCGTTGCTCAAGTGCGGGAATGTACCTCTGCCCTGATGCAGGTAGCAAAGCGGTCAAACATTACCCTGTTAATTGTGGGTCATGTGACCAAAGAAGGCGCGATCGCAGGACCAAGGGTACTGGAACACTTAGTCGATACTGTATTGTACTTTGAAGGCGATCGCTTTGCTTCCCACCGGCTACTGCGTTCTGTGAAAAACCGCTTTGGGGCTACTCATGAAATCGGTATTTTTGAAATGGTCAGCAACGGTTTGCAGGAAGTCTTGAATCCTTCTGATCTGTTTTTGGGTAACCGAGATGAAATGAGTCCTGGTACTGCTACTGTAGTGGCTTGTGAAGGTACTCGTCCGATTCTGGTAGAATTGCAAGCCCTAGTAAGTCCTGCTAGTTATGGGGCACCCCGGCGCTCAACCACTGGAGTTGATTACAACCGCTTACAACAAATTCTGGCAGTGTTGGAAAAGCGAGTTGGGATTCCTCTATCCAAATTAGATGCTTATGTAGCAACAGCAGGAGGGCTAGGAGTAGAAGAACCAGCAGCTGATTTAGGAATGGCTATTGCCGTAGTAGCTAGTTTTCGCGATCGCGTTGTTGATCCTCGCACGGTTATGATTGGTGAAATCAGCTTAGGGGGGCAAGTGCGACTAGTCTCTCAGATGGAACTTCGACTCAAAGAAGCTGCCAAGTTAGGGTTCAAGCGAGCGATCATACCCAAAGGTCAAACCTTATCTGATCTTGGTATTGAAATTATTCAAGTATCCAGAGTACTAGATGCGATTATTGCTGCCTTGCCTGGAGGATTACGCCAGGACTTCCCTGAAGATATCGAGGATCAGATCTAATATCTAAGATCAAGTTCGCTTGAATACCCATCATAACCAGGAGGGTGGGGAGATGGGGAGATGGGGAGATGGGGAGAAACGGGAGATGGGGCAGAGTTTTATTAAAGGTAATTATCCGGAGATTATATATAGCGTTTCTTTGGTACACAGAATTTTTTCCCGATTCCCGATTCCCAATTACTCTGCGCTCATAAACTCCAAATAACTACTACTCAACTCCTTGACTGCCAACTCATAAAACTGCTTACCATGTTGGGGTGTTGCTAAGGCTGGATTAGACCCCATACGACCATCGGGATAACGGCGACGAAAATCTGCGGCTCCATAAATTGGGTGTCCAGACGCAACGGTTTCTGAGAGGGGTGCTTGTTTAATTGCTTCGGGATATACATATTGGGTAAGTGCTACCTCAGAAGGAGTAGCATGGGAACCTTCTTGATCCCCATACAACTCCTTAGCTAATTTATAGACAGAACGGCACATAAACCAATTAGCTACCCGACACTGAACCCTTTCCCCATTAGGAATCTGTAAATCACTCAAGTGGGCGTAACTTTCAGAAAACGCTGCCTTAAGGGTAGCGATATTACCCCCATGACCATTGATAAAGAAAAACTTGGTGAACCCAGCTCTGGTCAAGCAAGTCACATAATCTTTGATCACCTGAATTAATGTACTCGGTTTCAAACTGATGCTACCGGGAAAAGCTGTGTGGTGTAAGGCCATCCCAACATTAATGGTGGGAGCAACTAGGGCCTTGGTTGCCTCAGACACACCTTTTGCGATCGCTTCTGCACATATTGCGTCGGTGCCAATCAACCCAGTTGGTCCATGTTGTTCCGTTGAACCAATGGGCAGAATAATCCCTGGTGATTGCTTTAAGTAAGCTTCAATTTCTGTCCAAGTACTCAAGTGTAACAGCATGGTTAATTTTTAGAGTGTTAGTTCTTGTGTCATCTGCCCAACCTCTCCTTGCTAGTAGTTGCAGAGGTTTTGTTTGCCTATAATACTACCTACTAGGATTTTCGCTTATCGTTATTTTCTCTTAATTAGGCAAAATGGCTTCATAATCTATCCGCAGCCAGATAGTATTTTGGTAAAAATAAGGTTAATTGATGATTAAGTCAATCTTCTGATTGACAGATGCCTGGTACTGCTTGTATATCTTGACTTGTAACCTCAGTTACCAACTTTTCACTTGTAACCTCAGTTACCAACTTTTCTAACTTTATGCTTGCTCTCGACAGACCCCACAGTGTTTCCGGTTCAGAACTTACCAAGGCTAAACAAGTCTTAGTGGTGGAAGACGAAGAACTAATCCGAGAAATGATCGTCCTAGCCCTGGAAGAAGAAGGTTACGAGGTTTTAACTGCTTCGGACGGCGCTACAGCGTTGACTATGCTTCAGGATAGCGATCAAACTGGTTACTATGTGGATTTGCTCATATTAGACCTAATGTTACCTCAGGTTAATGGTTTAGATCTGTGTCGGTTGCTACGTTATCGAGGAAATCCCATTCCGATCATGATTCTCAGTGCCAAAGCTAGTGAAACAGATCGGGTTTTAGGTTTGGAAGTTGGTGCAGACGACTACCTCACTAAACCGTTCAGTATGCGGGAGTTGATTGCTCGTTGCCGAGCCTTAATTCGTCGCCAACACTTCAATGGTATAACTCCAACACCAGTGCAGCAATTCCGAGAGATCAAGCTGTACCCCCAAGAGTGTCGGGTGACGGTTCGGGGAGAAGACGTTAATTTATCTCCCAAGGAGTTTCGACTTTTGGAGTTATTTATTAATCATCCCCGCCGAGTTTGGTCTCGGGAGCAATTAATTGATCAAGTATGGGGAATGGATTTTGTGGGAGATACTAAAACAGTGGATGTTCATATTCGCTGGTTACGGGAAAAATTAGAAGAAGACCCCAGTAAACCAGAATACCTGATCACTGTACGCGGTTTTGGTTATCGGTTTGGATAAATAATGAAAGAGAGATAAAGAACAGATAAAGAACAGATAAAGAACAGATAAAGAACAGATAAAGAACAGATAAAATATCAAGAATCAAGGATAAATAATGAATGAAATATGAAGGATAGATAAAGTATAAAGTATTATAAAGTACTTCGTACTTAATACTTCATATTGTTTTTTCTTATGATCCTCCTAGCATTTTTACTAGGTCTGGCTTTGGGAATTGGGCTGTGGCTGTGGCAGCAGCACCAACTCAAACGACGGCTACAGCAAATGTTGGGAACACTACAGGCGGATGCTACCAGCAACTCATTGTCAGCAGTTTCTCGTTTGCGGCAAGCGATCGCAAGAGCCAATCACCAACGAGAAGTGATGGAGCAGGAACTGCAAACTTGGCAGGAATTACTTCAGGTAGCCCCCTTAGGTTATTTTCTGGTGGATGAAGAAAACCAGTTACTCTGGTGCAACCAGCAAGCACGTCAGTTATTACATATTCATGACTGGGAGTCAGGAGAAATCCGGTTATTCCTGGAGTGGGTGCGTTCCTACGAATTAGATCAGCTGATTGAAACTACCCGTCAGCAGCAGCAACCTGGGATCTGTGAATGGGTATTTCACCCCAGTTGCTTAAATGGGGAGGCCATGGGTGAAATGCGATCGCTTTATCTAAGAGCTTCCAGTTGGCCCTTACCCCAGAAACAAGTTGGTGTGTTTCTAGAAAATCAACAACCTTTGGTAGAACTGGCTGAGTCTCGCAACCAGTGGTTTGGGGATTTAGCCCACGAACTCAGAACCCCCTTAACCTCCATTAGTTTAGTAGCGGAAACCTTACAGACCCGTCTGGAGGCTCAGGAAAGCCGCTGGGTGGAGAAAATGCTGGCAGAAGTCAAACGCCTAATTCAGCTTGTGGAAGATTGGCTGGAAATTAGTAAACTCAAGCAAGACCCCACCCTACATCTTAACTGTCAATCCATAGAACTAAAGAGTTTAATTTTTAGGGTCTGGCAAACCCTAGAACTCCTAGCCCAACAGAAAGACTTAACCCTTGCCTATAATGGACCCGATCAATTGTATCTGCAAGCTGATCCCTCTCGCCTGACTCAGGTGTTTCTCAATTTATTTGACAACAGTATTAAACACAGCCCATCTCAGGCTGCCATTCGAGTTGAGGTTAATGCTATCTCTTCCCAGAAGGCGGCTGTTTGCGATACTTGGATTCAAATTAAGGTGATCGACGCAGGAGATGGTTTTGCCGAGTCAGATTTACCCCGTGTCTTTGAGCGACTTTACCGGGGAGATCTCTCAAGGACTAGAGACCAGAGTAATTATAGTAATGGAGAACCATTACCTGTTCGTGGTGGCAGTGGTCTAGGACTATCCATTGTGCAGCAAATTATTGAAGCTCACGGTGGCTCTATCCTAGCCACCAATCACTGGGAAACAGGTGGTGCCTGTATAGAAATTGCACTTCCAGATACCACCAAAGGTTGATTAAATTTGCTATTACTAAGTGTTATAGTGTCTTATCCTGCTCGCCCTGGTAGGTTGTTTGGTTAAAGGTTAAAGGTTTAAGGTTTAAGGTTGAAAGTTAAAGGTTAAAAATTGTTTGGTTGAACGCGCACCCGTGGCCAATAGGCCAAGGTTGTTGGCCCAAGGCGTTCGGTGTAGGGTAGGTGGAACGCGCACGTGTGGCCAATAGGCCAAAGTTTAATAACCAGCGTTCCCTGTAACCAGCGTTCCCTGTAACCCCTAAACCCTTAATCTAAATACTAATCTAAATACTGTCTGCTAATTTGTTCACCGGAAGGATGACTAAGGGCGATTGGCCAAAGGCCTCAGCTTCCGCGCTTATGCGATTAGCCCGAAGGGCGTTGGTTAGCGAACGCATCTAATCTTGATGTGCTGTTGGGTAGTTAATTATCTTACCGGAAAGCTTTGCTCCCCATGCATAAATGTACAGGACAGGAGCTTCCAGTCTTCCCTTACAAATCTGATTTTATGGTGAGTTTATCATCTTCTCATACTAGTTCTGTGAGCAACATTTCTGAGCGTTCCCACTTCCAGCGCTCTCTGAAGCGTTTGGCACAAGATGTTTTGCGTATGGGGGCTCTGGTAGAACAATCTTTTCGACTCAGCCATCAAGCCCTCTTTGATCGCAATCTCGAGACTGCCCAACATCTTGCCTCTCTTGATAAGCGCATTGATGGCTACTATCACCACATTGAGATGGAGTGTGTCACGTTAATGGCTCTGCAATCTCCCGTTGCTCAAGATTTACGACTGCTGAGTGCCTTTATGCAACTGGTAAGAGACTTAGAGCGCATTGGTGATTATGCTGAAGACCTGGGAGAACTATCAATAAAGCTGTTTCCTTATCCACCCCATCCCTGTATGCCAGAGGTGGAACTGATGTCTCATCATGCCCAAGCGATGCTGGCAACAAGTTTGAAAGCCCTAGCGGATTTAGATGCCATTGCTGGGCAAACGGTCAAAAAGCTGGACGACACAGTAGACGATGCCTATGACCAACTGTATCAAACCTTGGCCAGTCAGCGGGATATCAAGGGTGTTGTTGAACCAATTCTTTTACTAGGATTAGTGATTCGCCATTTAGAACGAATGGCTGACCATGCTACGAATATTGGTCAACGAGTGTCTTATATTGTCACTGGTCACCGTTCAGGAGTTATTCCTAGCCGTTAGGTTCACGGCTTAGATAGCAATCCAATCTGATTGAACTCTCCCTGGTTTAAAAACACAGGGATTCTAAGCTGATTTCACTTCGCGGGTTAAAACCGCGCTTGGTGCGCTTTCCGTTTGAAGAATTAAATTACGGGGTCGCACCTCTGCGTGAAGTTGCTTCACGATACGATTTAGATAAAGAGTCCAATCTGTATCGTTGTGGCAGGTTCAAAGCTGCTCTACAGACCTTGGCTAGGGGAAACCCTAGCTGTGTCTCTACTTTTCTGAGGATGTTACCAGCCCCATTGCAATCGGCGTTAATCAAACTACCTTTGCTTGACAGATATTGTCCACGCTTTACTCTTTTTCCGCTTGCTGCCCACCCCTCAGGTTTTCCGCCGAGCACAGGTAGGAAGTCACGATCTAAAAAGCTAGCTTTACTGGTGTAACTCTCTTCGGTCTCAACAAATTTAATACCGTACTCAATGCACAGTTGTTCTATCCTACTTTTTAATTTAGCTGTAGGGATTTGTACAAACTGCTGGTTATTCTTTTTGCCAATGTTAATACTGTCTTTATTCCGCTTATTCCAGCCGAATACGATCGTACTGACTAAGTTTCTTTGGCACCAGTTAATAACGAATCTGGCAACCTTGTTCACGTTGTCACGCATCTGCCGGTTGCGCTTTTCAGTCAAAGATGCCAATTGTTCATCCCAGTAGTCTTGAGATTTACCTTTCTTTATCGCAGCTACACGCTTGTTGTACCACTGATTCTGGGATTTAGCTTTTTTGCCATCTATAATGAAAGATTTTCCCACATTAGAGACGCAAGTCAGCCAGTTATTGAGACCTGGATCGATCCCTAAGACATTGTTTGTTACTTCTACCGCTTCAGGAGCTGGCCTTTCGTAGACAAACTCTATATAAAAGCAACCATTTTTAGGAACAAAACGGTATTCTTTAATTGACTTGTGGTCTATGTTGGATGGCATGGGCAACAAGAAATGGTCGATGCCAAACCAAACTTTGATCTGTTTCCCTAAGGTAAATTTGAGTTGACCTTTTACTAGCTTTACCCACCGAGCGGGATAACTAACTACAGCCAGACCTCCCTTCTTGCGGTACTTTGGTACTCTAGGTTTGTCTGTCAACTGCCCTTTGTCGTACTTTTTATTGAGGGCCTTGTAAGACTTAAAAGATTCAACAACTCCGTGCAGTGTTTGCTGAGCACAGGCAGACCTCATGGCTTTAAAGTGGACATTTGTCTTCATCACTTTGTCGAGATCAGCATTATTGAGGTATTTACCGTTCTTAAACAACATTTGACGGCAGTAATACAAACCGCAATTAGTCAGCTTATTGGCTTCTGAGCATATAAAATCTATAACTGCCTGATTCTCTGGCGTCGTAGTTATTAGGTGTTGCTGACATCCGTACATCTTATTACTTACTCATTGTCTATATTATATATTGAATATACACCCACTGTCAACGCCTATGACTACGATATCTGAAAATATTTTCAGGACGAATCCACACTCGGTGACATTGCTGAATTACCACTTCGTCTGGTGCCCTAAAAGGAGGAAATCTGTACTCATTGGAAAAATTAAAATGAGACTACAAGATATTATTTTTGACTTATGCACAGAAAACAACTGGCGACTGATCGCAAAGCGAGATAATGCCAGATCACGTTCACATGTTCTTGGAAGTCGATCCTACTTTTGCTCCGTCAGTAATAATCAAAAGAGTAAAAGGGCGAGCTTCCCATTATCTTAGAAGAGAGTTCCCTGAATTGCTAAAACTCCCAACCCTTTGGTCTCCTAGTTATTTTTGCTCAACCACCGGAAACGCTAACACAGAAACCGTCAAAAGGTATATAGAGAATCAAAAAGGCAAATAACACAAAAGCCGGGATAAATCCCGGCTCGCTCCACGCCCACCCAATAAATTAGGTGGCTAACTCTCGCTCGTTAATTTTTTGTTTTGATATACCAGAACAAGGCAAGAGGGCAAACATGGGTAATAATTTGCTCCTCTTGCTTGTTGACGTCGCAATTAGGATTGCTATATCATAGCCTTGCCAAATAATATGCTACCCCTAAACATAAAAGCCTTTTTCTTAACCTGAGTATTACCAAAGCCTTACCTGCTCTTCAACCTCAACCGGTATAGTCGCACTGAGCACAGACAGCTATTGCTCTGTTGCTTCAAAAGATTAGTATCCTACATCACTACAATCGAGTATTTTTATCGAAAAGCTAGCTCCCCTGAGCACAAAAAAAATGATATGCTACTTCAGAGTTGTCCTATAACTAACGAATTTTGGTGGTTGTAGGAAAAAGATGCGGACTGCGTTGAGTCCAAGAGTTTTGTCTATTAGGTGTGAGGTTGATTGACAACTTATGTCAACAGTTTTTTGGAATACGATCAAGTATAGTCCCGCTTTGCTAGGGGCTTCACTGCTGGTGGCTAACAGCGCTTATGGTGCTCCCAGTCTTGAGGAATCTTCTACTGAAACTCAAGTGGCTCCACAAGAGCTAACCGTTGCTCAGGCGACCAGTGAGTCTAACTCGGAAATCCTACAACAAATCAATATCTACAACAACGAGGGCAAGGATGTAGATGAGCTAGACCAGGTCACCAGTGTTTCCCAACTGCGGGATGTATCTCCTGGTGACTGGGCCTATGAAGCTCTCCGCTCTCTGGTAGAACGCTATGGTTGTATCGCTGGTTATCCTAACCGCACATTCCGTGGAAACCGGGCAACTACCCGTTATGAGTTTGCGGCTGGTTTGAATGCTTGCTTGAACCAGATTGAGCGGTTAATTGCGGCTAGCACCGCTGATTTTATTACCCGGGAAGACCTGGAAACCCTGCAACGGCTGATTCAGGAGTTTGAAGCAGAATTGGCTACCCTAGGGGCACGGGTGGATAACCTAGAAGGTCGGGTGGCTTTCCTAGAAGACCATCAGTTCTCTACCACCACCAAACTCAAAGGGGAGGTGATCTTTACCTTCGCTGGTGCCTTTGGGGATCAAAAAGCTGATGGTAGTGGGGATGATATTGATGAAAACATTACCTTAAGCGATCGCGTACGTCTGAATTTCGATACCAGCTTCACTGGTAAAGACCGGTTGAGAACTCGTTTGCAGGCAGGAAACTTTACTAGTCTCGCTGGTGTGACTGGTACTGACATGGCTCGCTTGGGTCATGATGCCGGTGGTGGCAACGATGTTGAGATTAATGACTTGTACTACCGTTTCCCTATTGGTAAGAAATTCAGGGGTTATGTGGGAACCACTGGCCTTGACTTGAATAACATTTTCAACCCGACCAATCCCTTCCTGGCAAGCAGTGGCAGTGGTGCCTTATCCCGGTTTAACCGCCGTAACCCCCTAACCCTTCGCGGAGCAGAGGGAGCTGGTGCCGGTTTCAGCTATAAATTTAGTAATGCCTTGAAACTATCAGTACTTTATTTGGCTGATGATGGTGATGCGCCTAATCCTGGCGAGGGCTTAGGATTGTTCAATGGTTCCTATAGTGCTGGTGCTGAACTGGCTATCTCCCCCATTGATAACTTGGATTTATCTTTGATCTACGTCCGTAGCCACCAACGAGAAGGGGATATCAATCTTTCCGGTAGCACTGGTAGTCCCCTGGCTAAGCGCCCCTTCGGCAACGGCGTGCCTACCTCCGCTAATCGCTTAGGAGCACAAGCCAGTCTTCGCCTGAGCTCACAAATTCACCTAGGCGGTTGGTTTGGTTATATTGATGCGATCGCAGAAGATGATAATGGTACCGTGGAAGAAGGTGACAATGCTGAAATCTTAACTTGGGCAGCCAACCTGTCTTTCGTCGATTTTGGCAAAGAGGGAGCTGTGCTCAGTTTTGCTGGGGGTATGCCACCTAAGGCTACCGACATTGATGGTGCTGATGACGATGAGGATACTTCCTACCTGATTGAGGCACAGTACAAATTCCCGATTAGCAAGAACATCCTGATTACTCCAGGAGCCTACGTGATTTTCAATCCTAATCACAATGATGGTGATGATGATACGATTTGGGTTGGAGCCATCCGTACCACCTTTAAATTCTAGGTAAAAATACTAGCTAAAAATCCTAAGGTTTGCTATCAGCTATCTGCTGTGAGTTATCAGCTGATAGCTGACTAGTTTAGGATAAAGCTTTACCTCCCCTTAAACCTCAACCGGTATAATTGCACTTCGCACAGACCCCATTGCTCTGTTGGTTAATTAAACTGCTATCGTAAGTGAGTGACATACTCCCACACTGAATCAAAGATTACAGTGTGGGCTTCTTACCAACTCCACCCAACGGTATCGGCTTTCGCCGACGCTGCGCGAACGGATACAAGGCCTTTGGCCACGCTACGCGAACGGTAAGCTTTATTAACGACACGGGATGCCCCTCCGCGCCGGAACAATACAAAAATTCGATTTTTTCGCTAGTTAAATAGCTGACAAACCAGCATTTAAGGCCTTTGGCCACGCTTTCGCCGTAGGCGACGCTGCGCGAACGCGAACGGCTTTGTTTATCAGTACATCTATTATAGCAATTCCATACATACTCTGTGCAAAATTCATCCCACACCTATGCTGCGCATTAGGTGTGGGGCTTCTTTTGCCGGACAGCTAAAATCGAGGATGAGTATCTTTCTCGAATAATCACAAAAAAAATGATATGCTACTCCAGAGTTGTCCTATAACTAACGAATTTTAGTGGTTGTAGGAAAAAGTTGCGGACTGCATTAAGTCCAAGAGTGTTGTCTACTAGGTGTGAGGTTGATTGACAACTTATGTCAACAAGTTTTTGGAATACGATCAAATATAGCCCCGCTTTGCTAGGGGCTTCACTGCTGGTGGCTAACAGTGCCTATGGTGCTCCCAGCCTTGAGGAATCTTCTACTGAAACTCAACTGGCTCCACAAGAGCTAACGGTTGCTCAGGCGACCAGTGAGTCTAACTCGGAAATTTTACAACAAATTAATATCTACAATAACGAGGGCACTAATGTAGATTCGATAGACCAGGTCACCAGTGTTTCCCAACTGCGGGATGTATCTCCTGGTGACTGGGCCTATGAAGCTCTCCGCTCTCTGGTAGAACGCTATGGTTGTATCGCTGGTTATCCTAACCGCACATTCCGTGGAAACCGGGCAACTACCCGTTATGAGTTTGCGGCTGGTTTGAATGCTTGCTTGAACCAGATTGAGCGGTTAATTGCGGCTAGCACCGCTGATTTTATTACCCGGGAAGACCTGGAAACCCTGCAACGGCTGATTCAGGAGTTTGAAGCGGAACTGGCTACCCTAGGGGCACGGGTGGATAACCTGGAAGGTCGAGTAGCGTTCCTAGAAGACCATCAGTTCTCTACCACCACCAAACTAAAAGGGGAGGTTCTGTTTACCTTCGCTGGTGCCTTTGGGGAAGAACAAGCTGATGGTAGTGGGGATGACTTTGATCAAAACATTACCTTAAGCGATCGCGTACGTCTGGTTTTCGATAGCAGCTTCACTGGTAAAGACCTGTTGAGAACTCGTTTGCAGGCAGCAAACTTCACTAGTCTCAGTGATGTGACTGGTACCGACATGGCTCGCTTGGGTCATGATGAGGGTGGTGGCAACGATGTGGAAATTAGTAAGTTGTACTACCGTTTCCCCATTGGTGAAAAATTCACGGCTTATGTGGGAACCGTTGAGCTTGAGATAGAGGACATTTTCGACCCGACCAACCCCTTCCTGGAAAGCAGTGGCACTGGTGCGTTATCCCGGTTTGTCAGCCGTAACCCCCTAACCCATCGGGGACCAGAGGGAGCAGGTGCCGGTTTCAGCTATGAATTTAGTGATGCGGTGAATCTATCACTGCTTTATCTAGCTGATGGTGGTGATGCGCCTAGTCCTGCCCAAGGAGATGGATTGTTCAATGGTGCCTATAGCGCTGGTGCTCAACTGGGTATTTCACCCATTGATAACTTGGAGATATCTTTGACCTACGTCCGTAGCTACCAGCCAGGAGAGGATGTGAATATTTCCGGTAGCACTGGTAGTGACCTGGCCAGGGAGCCTTTTGGCGAGACCGCTACCTCTGCCAATCGCTTTGGAGCACAAGCCAGTTTTCGCCTGACCGAACAAATTCACCTAGGCGGTTGGTTTGGTTATCTTGATGCGATCGCAGAAGATGATAATGGTAATGTCGAAGAAGGTGACAATGCTGACATTATCACTTGGCTAGCCAGCCTGTCTTTCCTTGATGTAGGCAAAGAGGGAGCTGTGTTCAGTATTGCCGGGGGTGTGCCACCTAAGGCTACGGAAATTGATGGGGGTGACGAAGATGATGATACGTCCTACCTGATTGAGGCACAGTACAAATTCCCGATTAGCAAGAACATCCTGATTACTCCAGGAGCCTACGTGATTTTCAATCCTAATCACGATGATGACAATGACACGATTTGGGTTGGAGCAATTCGTACCACCTTTAGATTCTAGGTAATAGATTCTAGTTAAAAATTCTAAGTAAAAATTCTAGGGTTTGCTATCAGCTATCTGCTATGAGTTATCAGGAGATAGCTGATTACTTTATGATAAAGCTTGACTTCCCCTTCAACCTCAACCGGTATATAGAGACTCGTCTCATAAGTGACTAAAATCGAGGATGAGTATCTTTCTCGAATAATTACAAAAAAAATGATATACTAATCCAGAGTTATCCTAGACATAACTAATTTTAGTGGTTATAATTGAGGGTTGCGGAGTAATTTTAGTCCAAAAGTATTATCTATTAGGGTTGAGGTTGATTGACAACTGATGTCAACAAGTTTTTGGAATACGATCAAATATAGTCCCGCTTTGGTAGGGGCTTCATTACTGGTGGCTAACAACGCCTATGGTGCTCCCAAGCTTGAGGCATCTTCTACTGAAACCCTTCCGGCTCCACAAGAGCTATCGGTTGCCCAGGCTAAGGGTGAGTCTAAGGGTGAGTCTAACTCGGAAATTTTACAACAAATCAATCTCTACAACAGCAACAGTACTGATGTAGATGCCCTAGAGCAGGTAACCAGTGTTTCCCAACTGCGGGATGTATCTCCTGGTGACTGGGCCTATGAAGCTCTCCGCTCTCTGGTAGAACGCTATGGTTGTATCGCTGGTTATCCTAACCGCACATTCCGTGGAAACCGGGCAACTACCCGTTATGAGTTTGCGGCTGGTTTGAATGCTTGCTTGAACCAGATTGAGCGGTTAATTGCGGCTAGCACCGCTGATTTTATTACCCGGGAAGACCTGGAAACCCTGCAACGGCTGATTCAGGAGTTTGAAGCGGAACTGGCGACCCTAGGGGCACGGGTGGATAACCTGGAAGGTCGAGTAGCTTTCCTAGAAGATCATCAGTTCTCCACCACCACCAAACTCCAAGGGGAGGTGATCTTTACCTTCGCTGGTGCCTTTGGAGAAGAACAAGCTGATGGTAGTGGAGATGATATTGATGAAAACATTACCTTAAGCAACCGGGTACGTCTGAACTTAAATACCAGCTTCACCGGGAAAGACCGGTTGAGAATTCGTTTGGAAGCAGGAAACTTTACTCAACTCAGTGATGTGACCGGTACCGACATGGCTCGCTTGGGTCATGATGCGGATAGTGGCAACGATGTTGAAATTCCTGACGTGTTCTACCGTTTCCCCATTGGTACAAAAACCACGGCTTATGTGGGAACATCTGGGCTTGCCTTGGATGACCCTTTTGACCCTACCAACCCCTTCCTGGAAAGCAGTGGCACTGGTGGCTTATCGCGGTTTGTCCGCCGTAACCCCGTAACCCTTCGCGGACCAGAGGGGGCTGGTGCCGCTTTAACCTATGAATTTAGTGATGCGGTGAATCTATCACTACTTTATCTAGCTGATGATGGCGATGCGCCTAGCCCTGCCCAAGGAGATGGATTGTTCAATGGTGCCTATAGCGCTGGCGCTCAATTGGGGATTTCCCCCATTGATAACTTGGAGATATCTTTGACCTACGTCCGTAGCTACCAGCCAGGAGAAGATGTGAATCTTTCCGGTAGCACTGGTAGTGACTTGGCCAAGCAACCCTTTGGGGAGACGGCTACCTCTGCTAATCGCTTTGGAGCACAAGCGAGTCTTAGCCTTACCTCACAAATTCACCTAGGCGGTTGGTTTGGTTATGTTGATGCGATCGCAGAAGATGATAATGGTGCGGTGGAAGAAGGTGACAATGCTGAAATCTTAACTTGGTCAGCTAACCTGTCTTTCCTAGATTTTGGCAAAGAGGGAGCTGTGCTGAGTTTTGCCGGAGGTGTGCCACCTAAGGCTACCGACATTGATGGTGCTGATGAAGATGAAGATACTTCCTATCTGATTGAAGCACAGTACAAATTCCCGATTAGCAAGAACATCACGATTACTCCAGGAGCCTACGTGATTTTTAATCCTAATCACGATGATGACAATGACACGATTTGGGTTGGAGCGATCCGTACCACCTTTAGATTCTAGGTAATAGATTCTAGGTGTTGCTATTAGCTATTAGCTTTTAGTTATCTGCAGATAGTGGGTGTGTTAGGGACCTGCTAGCCATCATTTTCACGGTAGTCAGGGTTGGGATAGCTTGTCCCGTAACGCACCACCAGCTCTAAAAGCCATCTTGCTTTAGTAAAAATCATCCCGACTTCTTTTGGAGGTCGGGGTTTTTGTACTCGGGTATAAAAATGCTAAAATTTACCCAAGACTCAGGTAACAGGTGCTCTCTATGAATGTCATAAAAATAGGGTCATTTCTATCACTGGGCATTATATTCGCACTAACTGGTAATCGGGTTAGCGCCCTGCCTGGTCAGAGAACTGATCAAGTTGCTGCATGGATTAACGGTCACCCCACCCTACGGCCTGGTATTGGAGATGGCTTAGTAGTGCGCAAAAGTGATACGGCTGGGGAACGATTTACTTTTCAAGCCACAGTCTTGCCTCCCGGTAGCATCTCTTATCCAAAAGACCGGAGTACAATTCGCAGTGAACGCATTGCTATCCATGACCAAGTGAATGGGGTAACCCTCGAACGCCTGGAGGAATCCCTGCGGACTGTCTATGGTCCACAGATTTATCGAGATTACAATAGCGCTGAGTTTGTATACACCTATCCTTCTCGAGAAATCTTAGAGTTATCACGGCGACAAAACCTACCGCTGTGGTCAGCTGAACAGGGTCAACTTTTGTTAGGAGAACAATACGCTTATTGGATAGAAATAACCCAAAATGATAGCGGTAAGGCTTTCAATGGGCAACTTACGGTTTTCTTGAAAGAGGATTTAGGGAAACTAGAAACAGAATTGCGGGGACGGTAGGTGAGTATTAAGAAGAAGGCAAGAGGCAAGAGGCAAGAGGCAAGAGGTAAAAATCCTGTGTTGCTGAATCTTCGGATGAATATGAGTGGGGTGGGCATCTTGCCCGCCCGAAAATGAAACTGGCAAGATTCCCATTCCACAAAACTATTAAAATCATCCCGCATTTATACAACGCCTAATTCCTTAATAATGCTCGAAACCCCGCTTGCTGAAAATGGGCATCGGCAGTCAGTGCATCCGTGATTCCTCGCTCCTGCATCACGATGAATGATATGCAGTCTACTAAACCCCATTCTTTATCTTCTCGTTGCTTAAACAAACTGAATGCTAATCTGTATAAACTATCGGTCAGTGAAACGACTTCAACGCTGGGATCAGTTTCGAGGGATTCCAAAAGTTGGATAGCTGCAGCTCTGTATCTTTGCTTAGCCAAACCGCGAGAAGCCCCGCACTTTACCTTCTGAGGGTAAGTGTCGGGTAAAGTGCGGGGCAAGGATAGGAACGTCGAAGGGTGCATCTCATATTTGTAAAAAAGTGGGGTAGGGTGTGTTAGGGACGGGCTCGCCAAGACGCAAGCCATAGCAAGTTTTGGGACAGTCTGTCCCGTAATGCAGCACCGCGTCAAATAGCAAAAGTGAGATGCACCCACGTCGAAATGCCAATGTGATATACTAGGAATAGTAGGGAAGACAAATTAAGAGCTAACCGCCACCTACTAACTCAACCTTGAAAACCTGGAATATGGGGTTCCATCCAGAAAAAAAAACTTGATAGTTTGAGTTATCTGTGGATGGGTAAAATTCCAGCAGTACTTTGGTTCTAGAACTTTTTGTATTGTTCCGGTGCGGAGGGGCATCCCGTGTCGTTAATAAAGCTTACCGAGTAACCTAAGCAGTGGCTGGTGTTGGTAAGAAGCCCGCTTTGTCCCGTTAGGGCAACGTCGGGAGTATGTCACAAAGTGCGTTACCTATTTCCAGCAATATCGCCTGAATCGCCTGAGTCGTCACTAAACAGGTTTTGTTAGCTGTCCGGTAAAAGAAGCCCCACGTCCGAACTGAAAGTCGGCGTGGTCAGAAGTATCCGCAAGAATAGGGCAGCCTTTAGGGTGGATCGGCTATGGGTAAAAGGGTTAAAACTTTATGATTAGCGTGATTTGCGCGGTCTTAGGGGTTTCCCCCATGAGCGACTGCATCAAGACAAGGCTGCCCTAATAAACAGGTTTCATCTCCGGGATGAATTTTACACAGAGTCTTTCGGCATAGGGAAGCGAGCTATCAAGCTTCTAAGTAATTCCGAACAAGTCATTCCTCTCCGGTCAGCTTCCTGTTTGAGTTGCTTTTTCTCAAAACTAGTCAATCTGATCATTAAGTTTTTATCTTTCATTTAGCATTGACACTTGTAAATACGGTTGCTAACCTAATAATAGGTCGATAAACAAGAGATAGCAACAATGAGATCAGCGTATCAGTACCGGTTAAGACTAACCAAATCACAGGAAATGGAAATAGAAAGATGGCTAGACATGCTTCGCCATCAATATAACTATCTATTGGCTGATAGATTTAACTGGTACGAACAGAATCGCTGTTCCATTAACTCTTGCCCTCTTGTTTGCCACTTACCAAATTTAAGGAACAATCCAGACTATTTTTCCCAAAAGAAAACCCTGCCCCAGTTAAAGAAGGATAGACCTTGGTACAGTGCAGTTCAATCCCAAGTTCTCCAAGACTGTGTCAAGAGAGTAGATCTAGCTTTTAAGCGGTACCTCAAAGGGGATAGTAACGGAAGAAAGAGCGGAAGACCTCGCTTTAAAGGGAAAAACAGATATAAATCTTTTACATTTCCTTCTCTTGGCAAAAACCCTATAGATGGCAATAATTTGACTCTTCCGAAATTTGGAAAAGTCAAGCTGATTTACCATAGACCTATTCCAGAAGGTTTTAAAATCAAGACGGCCACTGTAACCCGAAAAGCTGACGGCTATTATGTTACGTTGTCAATACAAGATGATACTGTCCCAGATGTCATCCCAGTAGATAGTGTTAAAAATCCTATTGGAATAGACATGGGTCTCAAGTCTTTTCTGGTCAAGTCAAATGGTTCAGAGGTGCCAATTCCTCAGTATTATCGAAAGGCTCAGAAACGACTGAAGAAAGTTCAAAAAGCTGTCAGCAGATCTAAAAAAGGGAGTAATAATAGGAAAAAAGCTGTCACTAAACTAGGGAAAGCTCACAAGAAGGTTGCTGACACCAGGAAAGATTTTCATTTTAAAACTGCAAAGGGATTACTGGATGAACATGATCTAGTAGCTCATGAGAAGCTCAATATTAAAGGTCTGGCTAAGACCAAATTGGCTAAATCTATATTAGATGCTGGGTGGGGTCAATTCCTCTCAATCTTGTCAGTCAAAGCCTTAAATGCTGGACTGGCAACGAAAGCAGTGAATCCCCGAAACACTAGCCAAAACTGTTCTAACTGCGGCAAAAAAGTGCCGAAAAAACTAAAAGACCGCACTCATTCTTGTCCTCATTGTGGTTATGTAGCTGACAGAGATGTAAATGCGGCAATTAATGTATTAAATTTGGCGGTGGGGCATTCCGTCAGCAGTAAAGCTTACCGTTCGCGTAGCGTGGCCATAGGCCTTGTAACCGTTCGCGTAGCGTCGGGCAAAGCCCGATACCGTTGGGTGGTGTTGGTAAGAAGCCTACACTGAACCTGAAAAGGTCAGTGTAGGAGTATGTCACGAAGAGATGGGATGATGCAGCTAAGGTGCATCCACACCATAATCTTAAGATGCATTTGCCCTGTGGATATGGCTCTTGCTAAAATACGGTCGCTCAATTCTAATTGGTCAGTTACACTAATCATTTTTTGCTTGAGATCGGGGAATAACCTATTCCTAACTAGAACTTTCTGAAGTTGGATTAAATAATTCCAACAATCCAACAAACCCCACAAAAAACGTATAAATGCCATAGGTTATAGGATTTTGATCACAACTGTCAGCTTTAAAAGCAGCGATTACACCTTCAATTAAATGGGAGATTAAAGCGATACTTGCTAGCCACAATACATAATAGAGGTTACTTGGTAGAGATCCATCGGTTAACTGTAAATAAATATACCAAATTTCTAGAATTAAAGCGCAAGTAATTAAAATAGTAGATGTTATTTTAATTAGATAAAATAACTGCTTTTTCATGGTCAGATTATCCTGATTTTAAACCCAGACTAGAAACTATTTTACCTATGTTACTATGATATATAGCATGATATATAGCGTTTGTATCTGGGTTGTAAACACAGGAATTGCCTTGCGCTTAGGGCTATATTACCCCTATTTTATACTCCCTGCTCCCTTTACTATACTAAGAACGACGTGGTACTAAGTTCAGCAAAACATCAGCAATAGCTTGGGAAATTGGTAAGCCAGGGCAAAGCTCAAGCCAGAAGAATTCTCCCACTGGATTGACCTCAAGAAATACATGGCGACCATCAGGAGTTAGAATAATATCAATCGCGCCATAGTTCAAGCCAAAGTAATCCATTAGCTTCAGCAACTTTTCTTCGAGATCCTGGGGCAGCTGATAGGGCTGCCAAGCGTTTAGGGAATCAACGCCCCGTCGCCGCCAGTCATAACGAGCACCTGGAAACTGTTGAGAGTCTATCGAAGCAGTAAACACTTGCTTACCTAAAATTGTGGTTCGTAACTCTAGGGTCTTAGGGAGGTGTTCCTGAAAGGTCATTGGACAGAACCTTAATCCATCCAAGTTGTGCAAATCTTCCGCTTTGACAGGATTGGTAAACACTACTTGCTCCTGTCCCTGCTGATCATAGATGGCAAAGGATGAAAGCATCTTGGTGATTATACCTGACTCACATTCTTTGGCAAATTCCACCACTGCTGCGGGATTATTAGTAGTGAGGTTAAGGGGAGTATCTATCCCTAGTTCCCGTGCTACTTTTAGCTGTAACTGCTTATTCTTGGCTTGCTCAACCACAGGAACCCGATCCAAGTGGAAGGCATCGATACTGGCAATCATACCTTGGATAGTTACACGAGATTCTTGTACAGAGGCTTGCCGCATTTGGGGATCCATGGTGCTGGGAATTCTTGCACCCATGGCAATGCGCCGATACCAAACTGCTGAGACCTCCTGCAAATCTAGCTTTTCTTCCTCAGACTTCAGGATTAGCCTTTCTGTATTCTTACCGTCTGTATTCTTACCGTAATAGACATCTAGTTGGACTTCCGTGGGAAATCGGTCAGTGTCAAATCGAAAGGCTTTCCCCCCTTTTTCTTCAATGGCTTTTACCACTAGGGGAATGCTTTCGTTGTCTTGGCTATGGGTAATAATTAAAACTGTCATTTTTAATAATAAAGGGAGTAGGGAATCTGGAATCGGGAGTAGGGAGTAGAGAGTAGGGTAAATAAAATTATTAAGTATTATCCCAAAAGAAAAAATTTGATTTTTCCATATTTAATTAGTCCCAATTAATACCCTAAATTCAAATAAAAAAATAGATATTGCACAATTAAATTTCTAATATTGACTAAATTTAAACAGGTACTAGCAAACATAAACAAAACAATATAGTATTTTTGTTATATTTTATAGCGTTTATCGCAATTATGAGCTACAGTATTTTTGACCATATATCCTTAATAATGGGAGATATTATTGCCTTTTGCCTCTTGCCTCTTGCCTCTTGCCTTTTGCCTTTTGCCTTTTGCCTCTTCCCTTAATTGACAACGTTAGACAATAAGGCATCTGCGATCGCATCAGAAATGGGGTAACCCAAATCTCGCTCTAGCATGCCCCATTCCCCAGTGGGGTTAACTTCTAGGAAGACATACTCACCGTCTGGGGTGACAATCATATCAATAGCGCCATAGGTTAGTCCCAACCTTGCCATCAAAGCATTCAGGCCATCGGCAACCTCACTGGGCAATTGATCAGGTTCCCAAGCACAGTCTTCTGGTTTAGCAGAGCGCCAATCCATCGTTGTTGCAGAATACCGAGAAGCATCGAGAGCTCCTATAAATAGATTTCCCGCCACGAATGTTATTCGCAACTCCCGCTGTTTAGGAATCTCCTCTTGGAAGACCATGGGGCTATAGCGCAACATTTCTGCCTCTTGGAGGTCTTCTTCTTTCACAACGCTGGTATATAGGAAAAAAGAAGAAGCTTCCATACTATAGGAAAGAGGAGTAAGCAACTTAGCCACCATCTTCCCTTCAAGCTCCGCGAAGAAACCCCGCATCCGATCTGGATTATTCGTGACCAGAGTGCGGGGAACGAGCAGACCAACTTCATTAGCAATTCTGAGTTGACGTGGTTTGTTTTCTGCCTCTCGGATTCGTTCTAACCTATCTACCCAACGAGCATGGTTGAGATTATCTAAGAAACCATCAATGGTGGCTAATGATTCCCTGAGGCAAGCGTCTTGAAATTGGGGAGCTAAATCTGGGCTGACTTGTGGATGCCAGAGTCGGCGCATCCAAACCCCCTGCACGTCTTCGGTTTTAATTGAGTGTCCACTATAGTCTAACTGGTAACTAAGCCCCTCGCTACTGATCCCAGCTGCCAGTTGCACCTTAGTGGGAAATTGATCTGTATCGAAGCGAAAGGGTTTAGCCCCTCGTTTTGATAGGGCTTCCGCTACTCTATCAATAGTGAAGTAATCACCACTGTGGGTTATTAGCAAAATTATATCACGGGATCGGTTCATATACTCTAATGGTGAAGAATAAATAACGGTTCAATATATAACACTCAGCCCAAAGCTAATCGCTGAGGGCTGAGCGCGGGTTTCAAAAGCTCAGTTTACGCAAAGCGAGAAATAGTATCGGTAATTATTTCAACTACCCCTTCCTAATCGAGTACACCTCATCTTGGGAAGGAGATTGTGTCTACAGTCCACCTCCAATCTAAGTACCGAGATAGGTATAGCCTTTGGCAATCCCCTCAGTCTAGAGTTTTGGTTTCATCCTGGGACACATCAGGGACGGTTGAAAGTCGCCCCGTCCTCTCAAAGTCTTGCCTCAAGAGGAGCGTTCTCAGTGCAATATTCTTTGCTGCAACTAAATCAGCATGTAGTTTGTATCCACAAGCGATGCAATCAAAATCTAAGCCCTGATTGGGTCGATTTCCTTTACTGGTGTGACCACAACGGGGACATGACTGGGAGGTAAAATCAGCATCAACTCTAATTACTAAAGCGCCACCCAAAACAGCTTTATAGTCAATGAAGTCATGTAACTTAGTAAACTCCCAAGCCCTTTTATTTCTATGGGCTTGACCAGCTTTTTTTGATGATTCCTGCCCTAGTTGTCTTGACTTAATTCTATCACGATTTTCTGTGATATTTTCGAGGCCAATCAATGAGCCAGAAATCACTATACGTTTGGCAATACAGTGATTAATATCAGCATTAAACCGTCTCTCTCGTTGTGACAGAACTCTCAACCGTCTGGTAGCCGAACGAGTGCCTTTTTGCTGTAGAGTTTGTTTCGTTTTAGAGTAACGATTAGCTCTATGAATTACTGACTTGCCAGAAAAGAAACCAGCTGTGTTATTCGTATCAAACGTTACGGCTAGATAGCGCTGACCTACATCCACACCAACAACACGTTTGATTGCTTCAGGTTTAAGATTGGGTACATTTAACTCTAAGCTTACTAGTAAATAGTAAGTCTTGGTTTTTTCAGCATAGCCAATTATTGCTGTCCCTATTTTTGCAGCACCTGAATGAATCAAATCTAAGTGTTTTTGATATCCGGAGTAGTCAACTTTTATACGACCTTCTAAGGTGACTAGGCTAGCTTTACCTTTAACAAACGAGTAGTCACGCTTGTAACTAAACGTACAAGTCCGAGCTATGAATTTAGGAGGGGTATCTAACCCTTTGTACCGCTTGTTGGTAATCCCAGATTTTAAGTGAGTAGCATTACGCTCTACTTTCATCCAGAGATTTTTATAGATTGTAGCTACCTGACGAGGTACATTACATGCCATTTGGGCTGGTAACCTAAAGCGTTCTCGAATGTCGTAGTAAACCTGCTTTTGTAACTTAGCCGCATAGGAAATTTTGCCTTTTTCAAAGGCCAACTTCGATGTATAGTTCAAGGCATCACGATAGGCTAAAGTAACTGCACGAAGCTTTTCCTTTTGCTCCGGTGTGCAGTTCAACTTCAGCTTTGCTGTAATTACCTGCTGCATCTAATTCTTGACCTTTGTTAATTGTGTTATAGCAGTTATAAATAACGCTATAGTCAACTCCATACGATATTACTTATGGGGAGCATCTTCCTCATCAGAGGGGAACTTCAGGGTCATCACAATTGGATCACTTGAACCACCGCCACCATCTTCTTGATCCGATGGGAACTTCTGGGTCATCGCAATTGGACCACCGCCACCCTCTTCATGATCTGAGGGATACTTCTTAGTAAAAAAGCCTGGACCACCGCCAGCATCTTCGTGATCTGAGGGGGACTTCCGAGTCAAGCATCCGGCATGATCTTCAAAATCAGAGGGGAACTTCTCTGTGAACGCAAAACCGCGACCGCCTCTAACATCATCCATTTCCTCTTCAGATAGCTCTTCGCACCATTGTCCTTCTAGGTAGCGGGCAAAAAAGGGAACTGCTTGGGAATTTTCTTCTGGTTTTTCCATATTAGACATGGCTTTAAACTCCTAGTGGATAAATAAGATGTGGGGAAATAGGAGATAAGATGTGGCTAACTAATGTGCTTAACTATGAATAGATGGATAGACCTAGGAATAGACCTATAAATAGACACAATAAATAGACACAACTATTTCCCTATAAATTTATTAAAAGCCATGCCCCCATAGCTGTAACGCCAAATTGGCTAAAATTTTTAGTTCCTAATATAAATAAGTTAGACTCTGGGTAGATGATTCTCTATATTCGAGATATCTCCGATCTCACAACTCTTAGGATTGCTAACTATTTTCTTGATCAGATGGGTACTTATGAGTCATAATTAGACCACCGCTACCCTCTTCGCGATCAGAGGGTAAATTCAGGGTTACGGCTAACCAATTTTCCTGATCAAATCGGTACTTTCTGGTAAAACGGCGAATAAGCAATAGAGTACCCCCTTTAACCTCTTCTATTTCTTTCTTAGATAAATCTTCAAGAAATTGTCCCTCTAAGTAGCGGGAAAAGAAGGGAAATACTTAGGGTTTATTTTATTAAAAAATACCCCCTAAATTAATTCAGGGCCTTGTATCCGTTATCAACAATTAAAAATTATAAGGCTAGTAATTTTGTCAGCTGTCAGCCGTCAGCCGTCAGCCGTCAGCTTTTAGGTCACGCTACTAGATCGGTGCTTAAAATAAACCTAGAACGAGATAATTTAATAATTCCCGATTCATGAGAATTGAGAGTCTGGGTAAAATTCCATGACTCGTGGCACAGACTTCGATACTGATAGCTGATAGCTGAACGCGCACGCACCTCAAGTAGCGCTAATCGCTGTTCGCTGATAGCTGATAGCTGATAGCTGATAGCTGATAGCTTATGTAATTTTGAATTTTGAATTTGGCATTTTGAATTAAAAAAAATAACCTTTCCCTTAATTAAGAGACCATGGATCACTAATCTCAGAATTAACAGACCATGGATCACTAATCTCAGGTATTTCCATAGGTTGTCGTCTGTCTTGCTGCTGTTGAATCCGATCGAGAGTACCAGTGGGAATAGAAGCAATCAGCTGACGAGTATAATCCTGCTGCGGCTCTCGATAAATACTGTCAGCTGAACCAATTTCTTCAATTTTGCCCTGGTTCATTACCATAATGCGATCGCTCATGAATTTGACTACACTCAAGTCATGGGAAATGAAGATATAGGTTAACCCGAAATCCTCCTGCAATTGTTTCAGCAAATTCAGGACCTGTGCCTGTACGGAAACATCTAGAGCAGAAACGGATTCATCACAAATGATAAACTTAGGATTAAGAGCAAGAGCCCTAGCAATACAGACCCGCTGGCGCTGACCTCCAGAAAATTCGTGAGGATAGCGATTCATCCAGTCAGCATTTAAATCTACTCGCTCCAACAACTCAGCCACGCGATCGCGTTTTTCCTTACTATTACCCCCAACATCATGAATCAATAGGGGTTCCATCACTGCCTCCCCAATCTTCAGTCGTGGGTCGAGGGAACTAAAGGGATTCTGAAACACAATTTGCATTTCACGGCGTAATTGCCGTAAACCCATACCCTTGATCGTGGTAATCTCTTTACCATCAAAGTGTACTTCTCCACTCATTGGTTCAATTAAGCGCAGCAATGTTCGTGCCAAGGTAGATTTGCCACAACCGGATTCTCCCACTAAGCCCAAGGTTTCACTGGGATAAACATCAAAGGATACTCCATTGACTGCCATCAGATAGCGTTTCGTCCCGCCAAATACGCCTCGAATCGGAAAGCCTACCTGTAAGTTACGCACCGAAACTAATGGTGGTGTAGTTGTTCCCGTAGCGTGGCCTTTTGACCAAGGTTGTTCGCCTTTAGCGTTCGAGTAGGGTAGGTTATCTGGGTTATCTTGTTGAAGGTTATCTGATTGAACGGTATCTGAGGAAGTTTGAAGCTGGAACCGGTCAACATTCAACCCTTTTGATTTTTCTCGGATCACCTGTTCTCCACTAGGAGTAGTTACCACCTCCATGAAGTCAGAAACAGTTGGTAGGTATGTTATAGTTTGGTCGAGAGTTGGGCGACAGGCTAATAATCCCTTGGTGTAGGCATGGTTTGGTTCAGAGAAAATTTTCCAGACATCACCCCTTTCCACAATTTTGCCTTGGTACATCACCGCTACGCTGTCAGCAATTTCCGCAATTACCCCTAAGTCGTGGGTAATAAAAATCATGGACATCCCTCGGGTATCCCGTAACTCCCTCAGCAAATCCAGAATGGTTGCCTGTACGGTAACATCTAGAGCAGTAGTGGGTTCATCAGCAATCAACACATCAGGGTTACAAGAAATTGCGATCGCAATCATGACCCGCTGCAATTGACCACCAGACAGTTCATGGGGATAGCGCTTTAATATTTCCCGTTTTTGCTGGTTAATGTGGCGATTAATTACCCGTTCCCCTGGTATAGCTTGACCAGGGTTCTCCCGACGGAATTCCTCTAGAAAACTCTCCCTCAATTGTTGATCGCTAGGAAGTAGCTTTACCTCTTGAAGACGAGCCATGGCTTGACGCCTTGCTTCTTTTAGGGAAACATCCTGGTGTTGCAGAATGGCTTCTGTCAGTTGAAACCCACAGGTATACACTGGGTTAAGGGAAGTCATCGGTTCTTGGAAAATCATCGAGATTTGACCACCCCGGTAGGACTGCTTTTGATCACGACTCAGCCCTAGCAAATCTACCTCTTTTTCCCGAACTGAGGGTCGGAAGTAAATCTCGCCATTGGTCACTTTACCAGGATAGGGTATCAAACCCATGATGGCCAAAGACGTGACTGATTTCCCAGAGCCTGACTCCCCCACAATCCCTAAAGTTTGTCCTCGACGCAGTTGAAAGTCTATGCTGTCAACGGCTGTGACCTGTTTTACATCGGTTTGGAATTGGATTTTCAGATTACGGACGTCAAGAACAGTGTCAGTCATGGCATTCAAGAGGATTAAGTTAAGAGAGTTAACTTAAATGATACAAAACTTGACTCTAGGGTTTACTGCCTACTGCCTACTGCCTACTCCCTACTCCCCTTCTTGATGCAGTCGCTCATGGGGGAAACCCCCAAGACCGCGCTGCATCGCTGATTAAGCCATGAGGGTGATTGAGCTTTGTTTCTCACCAAATTCAAAGCAAAATAGAGGGGATTGATCAACCCCTTAACTACACCCTTGAACCCATAAATCACACGACCTCTTAGACCAGCTTTGATAACGTGATTATTGAATGGAATCACCGGTAACTTCTTGATCAGCTCTTGAGCCAAAGCTTTCTTTTGGCCTGGTCCTCGTAAACGAAACTGAGTACCTTGGGTCGGACCATATACGATGGTAAACCAGAGCCGAGGATTTAAGAAAAAGTATTTCCACAAGGGCGGTTTGCACCCAATTAAATCAGCTAGCTCGTCGATATAAATATGATAATCAAGCAAGCTTCGGATGCGAGCAGCATTATGTTCAAACTGTTCTAAATATTTGGCTTTATCAATAGATGCTACCTGCTCCATTTCCTCAGAAGCTGGAAGAGTTCGTTCCCCAGTGCAAATCAAGGCAAAAAATCTGGCTTGCATTTCCGTAATAGGAAACTGACTGCCAATGGCAGGACGTGCCCAGCCAATCCAAGCGATTTTATCCCGATACAAGCCATGAAAGATATGTTTGTAAAGACTACGGGGGTCAGTTTTTCTCAAGTGCTCAGGTAGGAAAGACACATAGTTTTTGTAGCCGGTACAAAATACCACCGCATCCACGTTTTCAAGGGTTTCCCCATCAGCGGCGATCAATGTCGAGCCACCATTTTTTACCTTTACTATTTCGCCGACCACTTGACAGCCATGATGCACAATTGCCTTGGGTAAGGAGATATTTTTAGTTCCGTAGGTCCCCCAGACCCCTTTTTTAGCCTTAACCTTTTGATTGAGCTCAACTATAGTATCATGAACTGGATGGTTTTTGCTCAACTCTAATCGGAAGATAAGTTGGCTCAAAGCATGTCCATAGTCCCTTGGTAGACCGTATACACCCCGATGGCTAGCAGTATCGGCAGCATAGTCACCTCTCTTCCTGGGTATTATCCACCCAGCTGAATTGCGAAGACTGACCCAGCACTTTTTGGCGACACGAGATATTTCTAGGGCTATGTCTGAAGCTGACTCACCTCCCCCAATTACTAATACAGTTTTGCCCACAAAGTTATCAGCATTACGATAGTCTTTGGAATGGTAAAACTCCACTTCAGATAATAAATTTTTCCACTCTGGATAATTTGATATACTGTTGTTACCAATTGCCAATGCTACCCGTTTTGAGTGCAAAATATCTCCAGAGGCTAATTTAATTTCCCACCCTTGATTTTCTTCAGGAGTGAGTGCTACAACTTTGGAGTTTAAACGAATTTTATCTAACACACCAAAATGTTTTGCATAGCTTTTCCAATAGTCAACTGCTTCGTTCTTTGTCCAGAATTTGTGCTGATTACCATCACCTATCCAGAAATCTGAAAACATACTAAATGCACAAGATGTAGTCAGCACTAAACTGTCGTAGGCATGGGCATAAACCCCGCCCACATCCTCTGCTTGCTCTAAACAGACTACCTCGCCTACTCCTTGCTCCAGTAATTCTTTGGTAGTAACTATACCGGCTGGCCCTGCTCCAATCACGATGCAATCTAACATACTATAGCAATTCTGATACTGCTCAGTACAAAGCTTAGCATTTGAAGGCAAAAGGCATCCATTCAAAAGGCAATATTAAAGATTATCTTAAGGGAATTATTTTAAACTAATACTGTACCTGATTACTCGATAAACGCGCTTATTTAACTTCCGATGGAGTAAGCACAAATACACAGTAATCCGCGAGTATATATTCGGCAACAGCAGCATTAATCCCCAACGGTTGCAAGCAAGTTAGTTGGTCTAATACATTGAGCATACTATACCGCTGAAGCTCAAACCCTTGCTCCCTTACAAACTGCCTAAAAAGTTCTATAAGGGTCACGATACATTACCATGCCCCGTGACACCAAGCCGGAGGCTAGTTCTAGGATTTTAGTTGTTTGAAATTGAGCCATAACTTGATTGATAGCTTTATACCGACTTTCAAATAAAACGGCTACTTCAAAGAATTTATCGGACTGTTGTTTTTGTAACTGCCCTACGAAAGCTTGAGCATTCATCAATTGTGCCATTGCTTGGGCATAAGGAATATCGGTAAACTGTCTGGCATAAGGCACTAGTAAAGCTGTGGGGCTGATTTTGTCGAAGGAACTAGTTGGCACCTGCATGATTATGAATTGGGAATTTAGGGAGTAGGGAAAAGGTAAAAATTGCTTTAGCAAAGGGAACAGGGAACAGCAGATCTGGAACGGAGCTCGGAGTAGGGAGGTGCATCTCACTTACAAAAGTTAGATGCACGCAGTTCTATCTACCCTTTCCCAAATAGAAAATTACCAGGTGCTTCTGGATCTTCACTACAGAAGAATTGATCAATTAACTCGATATGTTTTTCTTTAGTAATGGAGTCATCATCCTTGAAATTGAGCCGTTTAAATACCTCATTAGCCAAATTTTCATCATGTCCTCTGGTGCGATAAAACTGTCTGTATTCCTCCAAATCTAGTTGGTCATCCCCATTACTATCAAATACGCTAAAGACGAAACCGGCGATGACCCGTATTTCCGCTTCATAAACCCCTTGGTCTTTAAGGATATTCTCGATATATACCAACCATTCCTCCAAAGATATCCTATTGTCACGATTAGTGTCTGCAAACTTTTGCATACTATCCCAACGAGACATTAACTTCGATTGCAAAGAATTGTAGTTGGTTGATCCAGGTTGCCACCCGCCAACCTGGGAGTAGGTTTCTAGGAATCGCTCAAAATCCGCTTGTTCAATGAAACCGTTATTATCGGCATCATACATTTTAAATAATCTTGGTAATTTCTGCTTCTGAAATTCAGTTAGCATAATTAATTTATCCAGGGATGACTAAATTCAATTTTATACTAGGTTTACAGTAGGATAACTAGTCGGAAATAATTAATACACCGTTGGTTACAGCAACAGCTCATGGTCAGGGTAAAAACCGCTAATCTAGCCTTGGCAAGGCTTTCATAAACAATACTATTTGTCAAGTATTTGTTGATAAATTTTAATTAAATCACCAAGGTCTTGCTGTGATTTGTATTTTGGAATTTGCCTTTCTATAGCAGAGGTAAAATTAACCTTTGATCGTTGTTTGTAAAAGTTGGTGATATGCTCTGCTGCGCTGTATGCGATCGCTAACTAAATAACGCCGTTGCTAAAATCATAAAAGTCTCAAACGTTAGCATTAGCAAACCATTAGAGATGTGATCATGATTTGTCACTAGATTGGTGATAAGTTTTTATGATATATTTGGAAATGCTATAGTAAATGTGGCGTAGGGTAGGTTAGGAACCGGCTCACCCTGATTTTATTGGTAGCCAGTGTTGGGACATTCCTGCCGGAAATGAAACGGGCAAGATGCCCGTTCCACGCCTGATGCCCATTCCACCCACCAGCTCAAACAGCTTTTAGGAGTACTTCCTGTTAAACAATTTCCCCGACATAATTGACATTTCCTGACATCCTAGACTACAGTGATCAAGAAACAGATCAAACAGCTTCAGATGGATGGATCAGTCAATTACGTTCCTCCCCGAGTCGCCTCCAACAGGCTCGGGGTTAGTACCAAAACACTTGAACGATGGCTTGAGTCAGGTAAAATTCAAGGGATCAAAACTCCTGGGGGACAAAGAAGATACGACCTCAATTCAGTTGTCTCTATCCCATCAGAAAAAATTAGGACAGACCGATCTACTATCTTGTATGCCAGAGTTTCAAGCCGCTCTCAAAAGAACGATCTTGAACAACAAGTACAGTTTCTCCAGTCTCGTTATCCAGACGCAGAAATCATCAAAGACATCGGGAGCGGACTCAACTTTAAAAGAAAAGGTCTTCAAGCCTTACTGGACAGAGTTATCGGCGGTTCTTGCAAGTATGTTGTCGTTGCCCACAAAGATAGGCTTTGTCGCTTTGGGTTCGATCTTATCTCATGGCTGTGTTCTAAATTCCAAACCACAATACTGGTTCTCGACGAAAAGAACCTCAGCCCAGAACAAGAAATGGTTGAAGATGTACTCGCGGTCATCCATGTCTTCAGTTGTCGATTGTATGGACTCAGGAAATATAAAAACAAAATCCTTGAAGACAACGACTTACCGAGTATATCCAAACAAGGATCTTGAGAAAATATGGAAGAAGTGGGTCGCCGCTGTCAGGAAAGTTTACAACATATCAATCGAGCAACTGAATAAGAACCAGGGTTATACAAAGGTAGGAAAGAAAGGAGGAAAACATGGCTTTAGAACTTGGGTTTTAACAATCTGGGTTAATCCCTGAGTGGTGCAAAAGCCTAAATGTTTCTAAAATACTAGATAACGCTTCCATGGAAGCTTATACAGCTTGGAAGGGAACGGCTAAACAACCGAAGTTCATAGGTATTGGTAAAAAAAGAAAGTCCAATCCACAAGCTGGTCTAAAGTTAGCAAAGTTCCGTAGTGTAAGGGATCAAAAACAAACAATTCAGTTTGATCCAACAGCTTACAAAGGGGGAAGATGGATGGTCTCCACGACTAAACATTTACCGAAGCCTAAGTTTAAAGGTAATAATCACTGTATATTGACAGACGGTTCTACGGAACTGACTTACAACAAAGGAAGATGGTTCGCTCATTTTCCAGTTGAATTTACAACAGAGCCTACTCTTACCAGAAAAGTGGTAGCTTTAGACCCTGGCGTCAGAACATTCATGACAGGATTTGATGGAAATCAATTTCTTGAATTTGGAATTGATGACTTTCAGAGGATAGCCAAACTTTGCTATCATTTAGACAAAATAAAAAGTAATCACGATCAGGCTAAGGGACACAAAAACAAGCATAAACGTTATCGACTAAAAGCGGCAATGGAAAGACTCAGAACTAAGATTAAAAATCTAAGAACTGAAATCCATAAACAAGTTGCCTCCTATTTAGCCCTGGGGGGGCGACGAAACAGCCTGAAATGCTTGGTATGTAAAGGTAGTACCATTTTATGGTAAAAAAAAGGTAGGTGTTCTATTTGCAACAAAACCTACCTATTGACAATGTTACCCACATTATACCAAAACCACCTAAAAAGTCAATTTACTCTAGCCGAATATATTTTCTTAAAAATTTTCGTCAATCTCTTACAGTCAATTAAAAAAGTTAGTTTGGAAAAATTAGCCAATGCTCTTCCTTTACCTATTAAATTTGAAAGCAAAAGAAAAAGAATACAAAGATTTTTATCGCTGCAAAATCTAACCATTGAAAAAGTTTGGTTTCCAATAGTTGAAGAAGTTTTGCAAACATACTTTACTTCGGAAGAACTAATTTATATAGCAATCGACAGAACAAGTTGGAGTCGTATTAATTTATTCATGGTTAGCCTAATTTGGGATAAAAGAGGGTTTCCAATATATTTTACTTTGTTGCCAAAGTTAGGTAATAGTAATTTAACAGAACAACAAAGGATATTATCAAAGGTTATACCGATTTTTAAAAATTATAAAATCTGCCTGTTGGGAGATAGAGAATTTTGTTCTGTAAAATTAGGAAAGTACTTACAGGATTTGGGCGTGTCTTTTTGTTTACGCTTAAAAAAGAACGAATTTGTTGAATATAAAAAAAATAATTGGCTTCAACTTAAGGACTTAGGTTTAGTACCAGGAGTTTCTTTATTTATCCAGCGATGCAGCGCGGTCTCGGGGGTTCCCCCCATGAGCGACTGCATCAAGACAAGGAGTTAAAGTTACCAAAACCCGTGGATTTTCAAGTTTTAATGTTGCTTGTAAGTGGCAACGTAAAGTCAAGGGAATAACACCCAAAGAAGGATGGTTTATACTCACAAACTTCGACAGAATCGACTCAGCTATTTCCGCCTATAAAAAAAGATTTGATATAGAGGAAATGTTTAGAGATTTTAAAAAAGGTGGCTATAATTTAGAGGTGACTAAAGTTGATGGTGAACGGTTTATTTCTCTAGTTTTATTAATAGCGATAGCTTACACTTCCGCAACACTTCAGGGTCGGAAAATTAAACGTAAAGGAATACAAAACTATGTTGGTCGTGTCAAAGAATCTGGTCGAATAGAGCGGAGACATAGCAGTTTTTACATTGGTTTATATGGCCAAAATTGGGGAATTTTAAAGGATATTTGTTTAGAATTAGCAACCGAATTAATGAAACTAAATCCTAATAAACGAAAGTATTATCAACGAGGTATAAGGGCTAGGTCGCTTATAGAGTCTGCGTTTTAACTTATTTCGTCGCCCCCCCAGATTTAGCCAAAAACTATGACGTAATTATCTTGCCTACATTTGAGACTTCTCAGATGGTTGTAAAGAAAAAGCGTAAATTGAGGAGTAAAACGGCTAGGGCTATGATGACCTGGGCATTTTATCAGTTTTCGCAAATATTAGAACATCTGTGTAACCGGTATGGTTCCAGATTGGTGAGAATGACAGAAGAGTACACTTCAAAAACCTGTACAAAATGTGGACATATTCATAGAAAACTTGGTAGTTCTAAGAATTTCAAATGTCCAAAATGTAATTATGAAATCCATCGAGATTTCAATGGAGCCGTTGGGATATTCCTGTTCGCGTAGCGTCGGCTTTGCCGAAAGGCGATGTGGGATACCACCTTCCTCAACAATGTTGGGGATGTAGTACTCAGCGTATCTGACACCATAGACAGCAATGTCTATGATGTCATGGTTTGTCCGGGTTAAAAGTATCAGATGCACCCCTTTCGGATTTATTTACAATAATAATCTCTAGTTCCTTTAGCATCCAGGGAGTCTCCCAGGCGATTCAAAGCATGAACATAAGCAGCTGTGCGCATGGAAACGGCTAGTTCCTGAGAAAGGGACCAAATTGTTTCGGTTTCTTCCACCATTTTCTCTTTCAGACGCTGATGGACTTCATCGAGCTTCCAATAATGTCCACTCCGGTTTTGTAACCATTCAAAATAGCTAACCGTTACACCTCCAGCATTAACCAAAATGTCAGGAAAAACATAGATGCCTTTTTCTTCTAAAATATTGTCAGCGGTAGAGGTTACTGGTCCATTCGCCACTTCAAAGATATAATTTGCTCTGATATTATTAACGTTTTCTTCAGTAATTTGATTTTCCAAAGCAGCGGGAATCAAGACATCCACATCTAAGGCTAAAAGGTCTTGATTAGTAATGACTTCATGCTCAACAATATTGCAAACGCTACCTCGACAATAAACAGCTTTAATGCCTTGACTGGATGTTTTATATTGGCGAATACTGGGAATATCTAACCCTTTTTTGGCATAAATACCCCCTTGAGAATCACTGACAGCCACAACTTTATAACCAGCTTGAGCTAACAGTTGCGCTATCACAGCACCAGCATTACCAAATCCTTGCACCGCTACGGTGGTATTTTGAGGGACCTGGTCAAATTTGGGCAAAATAGATTCAATCACAAAAAACGCGCCAGTAGCGGTAGCGGTATCGCGACCAATACTTCCTCCCAAGGCCAAGGGTTTACCTGTGACGACTCCTGGACTGATTTGACGGCGAATGACGCTGTATTGATCCATCATCCAACCCATAATCATGGAATTGGTGTAAACGTCGGGAGCGAGAATATCAATATCAGGTCCAATGAAATCTGCGATCGCATCGATGTAACCACGACTTAAGCGTTCCAACTCCAGTTTCGATAAGGCTTTAGGATTTAGAGTAATTCCCCCTTTGCCACCGCCGAAGGGCAAATTTAAGGTGGCACATTTAAAGGTCATCCAAAAGGCTAAGGATTGGACTTCATCTAAGGAAACATTGGGATGGTAGCGCACTCCCCCTTTTGCTGGTCCCCTGGTGGTGTCATAGCGAACCCGATAGCCCTGAAACATCTGTAACGAGCCATCATCCATGCGGACTGGGATGGAAACGCTCAAACTAGATTTGGGATATTTTAAGCGTGCGATCGCATCTTCGGAAATTGACACATATTTCAATGATTTCTGCAATCGTTTACTGGCATCAGCAAATAATGACTCAGACATGGCCAAATTTTCTCCAGCTATCAATATTTACCATTTACCCAGTCTTGGTTATTTAATTTAATCACATAAAAACTGTATATTTTGTTACATTATGCTAAGCTTTACTGGTTTACACTATACCTCTTACCAAAGTCACAACGCTCATGATTGCACTCCTCGCCGCCCTCTCAGCTTCCGCTGCGGCAGGAATGAGAATTGCCCTGCCCCTGTTGGTGATTGGTTTGCTCCACAGTGACCAACTCTGGTCGAAGGTACCGTTACTGTCACAGATTCATCCCCCAGTCTTGCTGACTATCTTGACAACTTGGTCATTGGTGGAGCTATTTGCCTCTAAAAATCTATTAGGACAGCGAGTCTTGCAAATAGTTCAGCTAGTCTTGAGTCCTCTAGTGGGGGCAATTCTTGGTATTGCTGTGACTCAGTTTGCCGAAGAACTAACGGGATTTGTCTGGGTAGTGGGTATTGTCGGCGGCTTATTAGCCTTTGTACTCCAGTTAGTTCAAGTAGGATGGTTCTACCGTTTGCGTGGCTTACCTCTGTGGGTAGTGTTTCTTCAGGATTTTCTGTGCATAGTTTTGATAATCTTAGCTTTTGATGCTCCTGAACAAGGAGGATTAATTGCTTTACTGCTACTGTGGTTAGCGATTCGTAGTGCTAAGCATTGGTATCGTTGGTATGTTCGAGGGCAAGTAGACAGTTAGTAAAAGTGTCACACATACTACCAGATACTACCAAAAAATCGTAGGATAGAGCCATGACATTAGTACCACTCCGTAAGGCGGTCGAACTTACGGGACTCTCTAAGAACACTCTTCGGAAGTATGGAAATAATGGCACTATCAAATGTGAACGAACCCCAAGTGGAAACAGGCTTTTTGACACATAAAGCCTGCTTAGCCTGGGGAAACGAAGACCGAGACAACCGGCCACTATCTGTTACTGCCAAGTCAGTAGCAGTAAGCAAAAAAACGATCTTACCAGACAAGTCGCCTACATGCACTTCTTGTTCCCACAGGCGGAAATCATCCGCGACATCGGGTCAGGACTCAACTACAAAAGAAAAGGTCTTCGAGCCATATTGGAACGACTTATGCGCGGAGATCAGCTCACAATTGTTGTTGCCTGTAGAGACAGACTCACCCGATTTGGGTTTGAACTGTTTGAGTACCTGGTCAGTCTCAACGGTGGAAAAATCTTGGTTCTCGACCAAGCTGAAAGTTGTCCAAAATCAGAACTCACCGCAGATATTCTCTCCATCATTAACGTCTTCTCTTGCCGCGTCCACGGACTTAGAAAATACAGCCAAAAAATCAAAGAAGATTCGAGTGTTCTTAAACCCTGAACAACGAGCGATGGTTCGACAGTGGTTTGGAGTGTCACGCTATGTGTTCAATAAGACTGTAAAAATATTTAAAAATGGCGAAGTCAAAGCCAACTGGAAAGCCATTAAAACTGACATATTAAATGACCTTCCAGACTGGTGCAAAGCAGTACCTTATCAAATCAAATCTATAGCGATTAAGGATGCTTGCACCGCCGTCAGGGAGGCCAAGAAAAAGTACAAGAAGATTGGACAGGTTAATCGGGTTAGATTTAGGTCTCGTAAGAATCCCATTCAGTCTTGCTATATTCCTAAATCAGCTGTCTCAGTAAAAGGTATTTATCATACAAAACTAGGTGAATTAACCTTTACTGAGACACTTCCCGACAACATCTGTGATTGTCGATTGACTAGCACCAACGGGGACTATTACCTAGTAGTCCCTTACAAAACAGCTCACGTTAAAACCGAAAACCAAGGTAGAGTGGTTAGTTTAGATCCTGGTGTTAGGAATTTCTTGACATTTTTTAGTCAAACTTCCGTTGGTAAAATTGGCCATGGCGACTTTTCTCAGATTCAACGCTTATGTCAGCACCTAGACAATCTGATTTCAAAGATCAGTAAGGCTAAGGGGAAGCAAAAACGTCGAATGAGAAAAGCCGCTAGGAGGATGGTAATTAGAATTCAGAACCTAGTTCAGGAGCTACATCACAAGGCGGCTAGGTTTTTAGTTGATAATTTTGATGTAATATTACTTCCTACCTTCGAGACATCTAAAATGTCCAAAAAGCCGAATCGAAAACTTAGATCTAAAACGGTTCGCAATATGCTTTCTTTTGCTCACTATCGGTTTAAAGAGTTTTTGAAGCATAAAGCAGCCGAGAATGGGAAAATCGTTGTTGATGTCTGTGAAGCTTATACCAGTAAAACGGTTAGTTGGACTGGTGAGTTAGTCAATATTGGTGGTAACAAAGTTATCAAATCAAAGATTGATGGCCAAGTGATGGATAGGGACATCAATGGCGCTCGTGGAATTTTTCTGCGGGCTTTGGGAGATACCCCCTGGTTGAGAAATCAGCTTGCATTGGCGAGCCAGAATTTGCCTTAGGTAGGTTTTGGTAGCTAAAAAGTATCGGAAGCGTTCCCGTATCAGCGATCAAAGCCATGACCAGAATCCTGACTGAAGCGGATAACTTTTAGGCGAGAAGTCCTACGCTATATTCGTGGTTGGTGAGGGTCTCTTGGGAGAGCCGTTAACTTTTTCTCACGCTCTGCTGCAAAAGCAAGACAGGCTTTGATATCTTCGGAGGTTAGTTCAGAAAAATCGTCTAGAATTTCTGCTTCTGTCATTCCCCCGGCCAGATATTCTAAAATGTCGTAGACCGTAATGCGCATTCCTCTTATGCAGGGTTTACCACTTCGTTTACCAGGCTCGATTGTGATGATGTGGCGATAGTCCATAGTTTGTTATTCTTGTGTTATTTAACTCAATGTTAAAAGAAGCGCCACAGGTCTGCTGCTGATAGCTGATAGCCCCTCAAGTAGCCCCTCAAGTAGCGCATATGCTTACACCTTTTTTTTCAACAAAAAGCTATGAAGCCGCAATTCTAAACCCAGCATGTTGGTAGAAGTAGGGACGGAACCAGTTACGATAGAATGTGGATGCTTCTGTTCCAGTAGTCACCCAAGCACCACCAAGCATCATGTTATGTTGGGTATCAAAGAACGGAGCCGAATAATCTTCATAGAGCCGATGGGGCTTGAATCCTGGTAGCGGCTTGAACTCATCACTGAGCCACTCCCATACATTCCCCCGCAAGTCATAGAGTCCAGCAGGACTTTTAGCAGTTTCTAACATACCCACTGGGCTAGGTGAGCCAAACTTGAGATTTAGATTGTAATCCTGTATCGCAAAGGGGTCTTGCTTGAGAGTTGTGCTACTTTCATCCCTGCCAGCAGTGGCAAGATTCCACTCCGCTTCACTCATCAAACGAATCCCTTGCCCCTTCCAACGACAGTAAGCCATGGCTTCATGGTGATTAACTTCAACGGGCCAATCAAGAGGAAGGTCAATCTCGTCAAACAGCGCTCGATACTTGTAGCCACTATTAGTAGGTATCCAGAATTTAGGGTGCTTGATATTATAGGTTGTCTTCCAAATCCAGGATTCTTTATCCCAGTAATCTAGATTATCGTAGCCATTATCATTTAAAAACTCCAGAAATTCTCCATTGGTAATCAGATACTGACTGGCGAAAAACGGTTTAACCTCTACCGAACGATTGCCATATTCACTATCCCAGCCATAGGTAGGATAATCCTCTGGTTTTCCAAGTTCTACCGAACCCCCAGAAACTTGGAGCATTTCATTCTTAGAAACCTTTCCATTAGACACAGCATAATTCCAGCTCTTAGGACGTTCAAGCCGCTCTACAGGCAGTTGTCGGATCAGCATCGAAGAGGTTTCAAAGTGCGTGCGACTGTGTTCAATTCCCATCATCAGCGCCCAAAGAGGATGATTTTGATGAATTGGCAGATTCAGAGGAGTCTTTTCGATAGTTTCTATAACCACCCCATACACTTGATCTCGATACCGCCAAACCTCTTCTACTTTTGGCCAGTGGATATCTTTGGTTGCTTGATCGAGTTCTTCAGGAGTTTCCGGGTCCACACCAATTTCAAAGAGGATTTCATAGTTAGGATTAATGGGTTTATCCAATAACCCAACCCCAAGGAATTTATTGATGTAGAATACAGCGGAGTGACCCAAATAGAAAATCAGACGGTTTCTTAATGGGTCGGGACTGATATAGAAGGTTTCTTCCCCAACCAGACTTTTCATCAGAACATCTTCGAGTTCCCATGAATTCTTAAAGTAATTGAGAATAGTTTCGCGACTACAGGTGTCAAGGCGAGGGAATTGAGTAGATTGGAGAGTATCCATGGTTTGAGTTCCAAATACTATTCTTAAACTTAGGGGTGTGTATATTCAGTAGTCAGCGGTCAGCAGTCAGCAGTCAGCGCTCAGGGGTCAGTGGTCAGCCGTCAGTGGTCAGCCGTCAGCCTTTAGCTGATAACTGAGAGCTGATAACTGAGAGCTGATAACTGAGAGCTGATAGCTAAATGCTTACACGTCGATTACAAACCCTGTATCTGACACAGGAGTAAACCAAACCATTGCTTGGTATCAGTCCAAGCCTGAACTGTGTTTAGTCCCCGATCGTTTAGATAGTGCTCCATCTGCTCCAAATTGAATTTGCGAGAAATTTCTGTAAGGATGCTTTCTCCTGCTTGGAACTCAAGCGTTAAATTCAGGCTGGCTAAGCGCACAACATGGGTTTCCTGGCAATGTAAATACATCTCAATCTGACTTTCCGATTGATTATAAATCGCCTGATGGGTAAAGCGATCGAGGTCAAAATTTCCTTGGAAACGCCAGTTCAGATGTGCCAGGATATTCAGGTTAAATGCTGCAGTCACCCCCTGAGTATCGTTATAGGCAGCTTCCAGAATCTCCTTCGGTTTTTGTAAGTCAATGCCCAGCAAAAAGTAATCTCCTGGTGCTAGTAAAGCTGTCATTTTCTCAAAAAAGCGATCGCACTGTTCAGGAGCAAAATTTCCCAAGCTACTACCCAAAAAGAAAACCATCCGCCTAGGTAATGGTGTTGGAGTTAATTGGCTCAGGGCGTGTTCATAGGTTCCCACCTGACCCTGAACCTTTAACTTGGGATAATCCAACAACAGCTGCTTGGCACTCTCTTCAAGAATCTCCCCACTCACATCAATAGGAACATAGCGCAAGGGATATCCCTGACTTTCATAGGCATCCAACAACAAGCGAGTCTTGGTAGAACTGCCACTACCCAGCTCCACCAATTCGCAAGCTCCTGTTAATTGGGCAACTTCCTGAGCATACTGTTGTAATATTTCTGCCTCTGTGCGGGTGGGATAATATTCCGGTAACTCGCAGATTTGCTCAAACAATTGGGAGCCTTTTTCATCGTAAAAGTAACGAGGTTGCAAAGATTTTGGCGTTTGGGTTAATCCTCGAATGATATCTTTGCCATCATCTGTTGCAGTAGGCAGGTTGGCACTCCCGAGATAGTTAATTCCTAGGCGATCCTCACTGAATCTCAGATTCTTTGTGGTCTCTTGAAAAGTTGTTGACATAATACTCTTTTAAATTTAGTTTTCCAAAAACAGTTTTTCAAAAACAGTACATTTATACTGCTTAACCCATGATCGGATTAGCACCGGTTAAGAGTACCATAATTTTTACCAGTTTTGAATAGCTCTTACGTTGGACAGCGAACCCAGGGAGCTATACTTTGTCGATTGTTCCTGAGGGCAGGACAAAGCCATCTAAAATTAATCTAAATTATTTTGATAAATAATCAATAGTGTGATATTAAATCATCCAGGTTAAATTCAGCACCAAATATGAGATAATGAATTCATCACTGATTTTTAGAAGTTGATTGGCATTATTGAGCGCTCTAGTTTTAGAGATAGCATTTATTTTTTAAGATCACATAATTATAATTAAGCAGTTAATTAGCAATTAAAAAATATGCAACAAATTTTTAATTTATGTTTTGAGGTAGAATTTTTTATAAAAGTTGCCATTACTTGTGCAATTTTTCAGCAATTTTTCTACTGGGTATTGCCGGATATCGAACTCAACTTTATCAACCAGGTAGTGCTTTACTGGCTGGTCGGTTCTGTCTCATTTTATGCCATTGGTCTTTTCATCGAAAAGGTGATTAAAAAGAAAGACCAGTTGACAGAAAAACTAAATGCCAGGACTAAAAAAGTCAAAAAACAGCCATTCCCTGCCTTTACCGCAAAAGGAATTATTCTTGGAGAAATCAAGAGTTTCATCGCAGCACTAGTTATCCTCTATCTGGCACCAGAGATGCATCGCGGCAATGGCTTGCTTCTAAATCTGGGATGGTTCTTAATGAGAATAGTTGCTGCTGATTTCTGTTTTTATGTCTCCCACTGGTTATTCCACAGAAGGTTCTTTCAAAAAATACATCTTAAACATCATGAGTTTATTGATACCTCAAGTTTTGTCGCTGGTCATAAGAGTATCATTGAATATATTATAGTTACCATTACAGACATTTTACCGATCTTTATATTTGGATATGATATCACTCAACTATTGGCTTGGACTCTTATAGGTAATGCTTACAACCTAGAAGGTCATAGTTCCTTATCAATATTTTTCATTCCGTCAGATTTTCACGATCTTCATCACACTTGTTTCAAAGGAAACTATGGAATTCAAGGATTTTGGGACAGGATATTTAACACGTTGAACCCTCCTACCAAGAAGTCGGGAATTATGTTCCCTACAGCTTCTCTGGAAAAGATCACCATGAAGTTGTCTAAATAATTTATAGGATAACTTTAAGTAGGAACGCTAAGTTGGAAAACTACGTAGGAAAGCCAAGGATAAGTCATGAGACCAAGCCCTATCCCTCCAAAGCCAGGTCAAGAATCAGTTTGGGATTACCCCCGTCCCGCCCGATGGGAAGACACTAGCAAGCACATCAAGGTCATCTTTAATGGTATAGTTCTTGCTGAAACCAGGCGAGCCAAGAGGGTGTTAGAAACTAGTCATCCTCCCAGTTATTACATCCCCCAAGAAGACATCAAGGTTGAACATCTGATCGAAACACCTCGTAAAACCTTTTGCGAGTGGAAAGGCTGGGCTTGTTATTACAAGGTTTCAGTAGGTGAAAAAGAAGCAAATAATGCCGTTTGGTGTTTCTTCGATCCAACTCCTGATTTTGTCCCGATTAAGGGATATTGTTGCTTTTATGCTCGTCTAATGGATGCCTGCTATGTAGATGATGAGTTAGTCACTCCCCAGGCTGGCGAATTTTATGGTGGCTGGATCACTAAGGATATTGTTGGACCTTTCAAGGGAGAACCAGGAACAATGGGTTGGTAGACGGGTTAGTAGAGTGGGTAGATAGTGGCTTAGGTTTGATATCGGTCGGGGGGGACAATTACTTGCCTCCCCCTCAATTAAATCTGGACTTGCCGGTTGCCCTTATAACCTGAATAAATTTACAACAACCCAGCAAAATGTAGCGGTCCAGTACCACTAATCAACTCCAACAGTAAAGCAATAAACCCAATCATAGCCAGACGACCATTCCAAACTTCTGCTGCTGTAGTCATGCCCCACTCCCAGCGCTCGGGAGGGTAAATTTTGACTGTCTCTGGGGGACGAATTACCTCGGATAGTTGACGGCTGGGTGATTCAAGAGCGTCAACTACCAAATTTGTCAAAGACTCAATAAATAGGGGATGGGTATTGAGGGCTGGTACCCGCTCAAACTGCTTAATCCCTGATTCCTCTGCTATTTCTCGATACTCAATGTCGATTTCTTGGAGGGTTTCGATATGTTCCGATACAAAACTAATCGGGACTACCAGCAAATCTTGAGTATTGTTAGCTCCGAGTTCTTGCAACGCATCCTCGGTGTAGGGTTGGAGCCATTCTACCGGACCAACCCGACTTTGATAGGCCAGAGTATGGGGATTGGGGCGGTTGAGGGTTTTCATAATTAAGGAAGTGCAATCCTCAATTTCTCGCTGGTAGGGGTCTCCAGCTTCTGTGACATAGCTGATGGGTACACCGTGAGCACTGAAGAAGATATGAACTTGATCGGGATTGGAAAACTTATCGAGTTCCTGAGCAATTAAGTCAGCCATGGCTTCGAGATATTGTGGCTGCTGGTACCAGGAGGGAATGACTGTGTGTTCAATCTTGCTGAGGTCTGGGTCTTCTGTCCACAGATTTTCTAGCAGACGGAAGCTAGAACCACTGGTGCTGATCGAAAATTGGGGATAAAGCGGTAAAATGACTAAGCGTTCGATCCCATCCGCTTTGATGGTTGCGATCGCTTCTTCTGTGAAAGGATGCCAGTAACGCATTCCTACATAGACACTGACCTCTTGCCCTTTTGTTTGCAAATGTTCCTGGAGGGCTTCGGCCTGGGCGTCTGTAATCTTCCGTAGAGGGGAACCACCACCAATTTGCTTGTAGTTCTCCTGGGATATCTTAGCACGCTTAGTGGAGATTAGCCAAGCCAGGGGTTTTTGCAGCCACGGAAAAGGCAGGCGAATAATTTCCGGGTCAGAAAACAGGTTGAATAGAAAGGGACGAACATCCTTTAACTGATCTGGCCCACCTAGATTAAGCAATAATACCCCAACACGACCCATAGTTAACACAGCTTCCCATAACTTTTATATTTGTTACTGATTTTAACAATATATTTTTTAACTTAAATTTGCAACAAGAAACACAGATCTTTACCAAGGAGTGAGTAGTGGCAACAGTTCTTAGAGCTTGGAGTTATCAGTACCAATGGCTGTATGATAGTATTTCTCGGATCGCGGCTTTGAGCGTAGGTGGAGAGAGACGATTCCGCCAGCTACCGTTACAGGGCTTAACAATTCATTCAGGAACCAAAGTGCTAGATCTCTGTTGCGGTAGTGGTCAGGCTACCCAGTTCTTGGTGGAATTGTCTGAGCATGTCACTGGCTTAGATATTTCGCCACTATCCCTACAGCGAGCACAACGGAATGTTCCCCAAGCCAACTATGTAGAGGGGTTGGCTGAACAGATGCCCTTACCAGATGCTCAATTTGATATAGTTCACACCAGCGCAGCACTCCATGAAATGACCCCTGAGGTGTTGCAGCAGATTATTCAGGAGGTTCACCGGGTGCTTAAACCAGGAGGAGTGTTTACCCTGGTGGATTTGCACAAGCCAACTAATGTTTTGTTTTGGCCAGGGTTAGCGGTATTTATGTGGTTGTTTGAGACTGAGACAGCTTGGCAATTACTAGAGACTGACTTGGTCAACGGGCTTGAGCAAGTGGGGTTTAAGGTATGCGATCGCTCCTTGCACGCAGGTGGTAGTTTACAGGTGATTCAGGTGACGAAAGGGTAAAGGTAAGCCTATGCCCGTAGTGCATAGGCTGATAGCTGAATATTTACGGGTAAAGGCCATCTGATATATAGCCTTCAACTATACAGCCCACCTACATATTCCCCATAACCGTTGTAAAGTAGGGTGGGTCGTTTGTCCCAGGATAAGTTTGGACCGCTACTGATGAATTTTTCTGTAGCTTGTGACCATCTGGGGTGAGGCTTATTGGGGTTAACATTTGCCTCAAAGTCATATTCATAGGAATTAATAGTATTCCAGTAAGTAGGTGGCTGGTTAGCTAAAAACTCGACTTTTACTATAGATTTTGCTCCTTTAAAACCATATTTCCAGGGCACTACCATGCGAATAGGAGCACCATGCTGTTTGGGTAATAGATGACCGTAAATACCAATAGCAAAAAATGCTAGTTCGTTAGCCATTTCCTCAACACTTAGACTTTCCGTATAAGGCCAAGGTAAGGAACCAAGGTGTATACCTGGACCAGTAGTAATTTTGCGGTCATAATAGGAGGTAAATCGCACAAATTTAGCCTCTGAAGTAGGTTCTACTGATTTCATCAGCGCTTTCATGGGAAATCCGATCCACGGTAGCACCATTGACCACGCCTCTACACAGCGGAAGCGATAGATCCGCTCTTCGATGGGAAATTGAGTTTGCAGATCATCTAGGTCATAGGTTTGGGGATTTTTGACTAATCCCGTCACCTCTAGCTTCCAGTCTTTGGTTGGTAAATTTTGGGCTGCTTGCCAGATCGATTTACTGCCGCCAAATTCATAAAAATTGTTGTACTGTCCAGCGAGATCCTGATCAGTGATGGGTCTGTCAACACTGGCAAAAGCTGGATTGGTTGCTAAGGATTTGAACTTGGGTTGATTTAGGGTTTCCACAAAAGCTTTGTCTGAGGCAGAAGAGGAAGCTTGACAACCAAGAATTGACAGCATTCCAGTGCCTAGGCTGGCACCAACTAAATTTTTGAGAAAGCGACGTCGGTTAAAATAAGCCGTTTCTGAAGTGACTTGTTGCTCTGGCAGTTCCCAGGACTTTGGTACACGAATGATGGTCATAAAGTAAGTGATATTGTTTACGGTGAGCTTTTAGCAGTCAGCCTAAACAGGCTAGTCGAGCTTATAGCTGGCAAGGGTAGCTTTTCAAGATAGCGTTGGTTAAAACCTTAAGGTAAGCATATGCGCTACTAGATCGGTGCTTCGCGTTCAGCTATCAGCCGTCAGCTATCAGCCGTTGGCACCTCAAGTAGCGTGCGCGTAGCACAGCTTAATGCTTACACTCACATTAAACGTTCGCGTAGCGTGACCATAGGCCAAGGCCAAAGCTTACCTCTTTTATTGAAAAGCTGATACGCGACACGCTGATAGCTAATAGCTTAAGTTATGCTTGTGCCAAGTCTAGTTAATAACTATAGTTAAAATTACTACCGGTTATTTTTTTTTTATAAGGATGTATTCGGATGCCAGATTAATGTCATGACTACTAAAATAAAAATAAATAAATAAAATAATGTAAATAAAAAAACCAGGAGAAAGCTGATGATCCGTAAAACACTAGTTATAGTAGGAATCGGCTGGATAGTTGTGGGATTGGTACCTCTTGCCTATGCTCAGTCAGGAGCGCAGTCTAGTGAGCCAAGCGGTTCAGTAACCCTGTCTGGTGACACCCTCCGCCAAGTTAATGGTCGCACGGTCTCAGACGATTATGGCACCTTTTTCCCAACATCACTAGAGCTAGAGGAAACGGAAGGCTTAGGTAACAATTTACAGCCTAAGTTCAAGGTTGGTTCAAGGGACAATGTAGACATAGTTTTTGGGGATACCATCCAGCAAGAAGAACTGGATGTGTTTCCTCAATCCCCAACTAATCGTAATACTCAAAAAGTCCAGTTGGCGGTTCCACTAAGAGAATAAAGGTTGACTAAAAGTTTGTTCTAAGCACTGATAGCTAAACGGTTACTCAACCTTTGGTTCACCAGTTCAGTAGCCAGGCTAATTGCAGCCTTCATGCTAGTAGCGTTAGCAATGCCAACACCGGCAATATCAAAAGCTGTGCCATGATCAGGAGAAGTGCGCACAAAGGGTAAACCGATGGTAGTATTGATCGCTCGGTCAAATGCCATAAGTTTGACAGGAATTAAGCCCTGGTCATGATACAGCGCCAAATAAGCATCATGAGCATTATCAGCGTACTGCTGGTGGTTGCCGTACCAAGCCTGACCAGGTTTTACCCAAAGCGTGTCAGGAGGTATTGGTCCATCTAATTGGATAGTCGGGCGTTGCTGGCGCTCTTTCTCTAGCCAGGGAATCAGCCAATCTTGTTCTTCACAACCTAGCTGACCCTGCTCACCACTATGAGGATTTAACCCAGAAATCGCGATTCGAGGTTTCTTGATACCAAAATCACTAGCCAAGCAGGCGATTAGTAAGTCTAGTTTACTCCCCATCAATAATGGCGTTAAGGTGTTTGGTACTTGAGTTAAGGGAATATGTGTGGTAGCTAAAAGTGTACGTAGCACCCAAGCACTATGGGGCGATCGCGCTACGAATAGCATCCCAAATTGTTTTACACCAGAGTACTGGGCTAGCACTTCAGTTTGACCAGGATAATCATGGCCTGCTGCTTTCCAGAGAGACTTGGCAATGGGTGCGGTCACAATAGCATCAAACTCACCACTTTGAGTGAGTGCGATCGCATTTTCCAGATACAGAAAACTAAGAGCACCACTAGCAGCATTACCGACACCTGGGGTTATTTGAGGCTGTTTTCCATAATCCAACTCAATGTCAATTATTGATAATGTCTCTGGGGAAGCTAAAGTAGCTACATCTTCAATTCCCTGCTGACGTAGCTGGGTGTAAGCCGCATTTAAGAGGTACCGACTGCCAATCACCGTTATCTCACAATTACTAGTGACTTGGGAATCTGCCAATGCCTTGAGGACAACTTCTGGTCCAATGCCTGCCGGATCTCCCAAGGTCACCGCTAACCGAGGACGCCTTGATTGTGAGTTAAGTTTTCTTGTCAAAGACATGTTCTGATCGTTTGTTGACAAGTCTGACATCATTCCTGAACACTCCCGGATCCTAACCCCTTTGCTGAAATACTCTTGCTCAGGATTTCCATAGGATTGCTATATTGTGGCACCCTAGTCATGATACCTTGTAACAAAAGTACATAGGAGATCATAAAACAATGGGTACAGAAATTTTCAATGCAGCATTTTTGTCCTTCACCCTGATTCTGGTGGGTTTGGGCTTAGGCTTCTTATTACTCAAAATCCAGGGAGTGTCAGAATAGTTTCTAGTGAATGGGTTATGGGGTAACAGCTGTGGGGTTTGGTCAAGAATTCTTTCACTGTTTTCTTCCAAATCTATGGCCGATGCTGTCGCCCGCCTCAACCCATTCTCCCACACCCCTCACCGTGGGCAAAGCCTATGGAATACCCGAAAAATGAGAGATAGACAAAATTTCTGATAGAATCTTATAGAAACTTAAAGATTCCTTACTAAAATTACTATAATGAACTTGTTGGTCGTCGGTGCAACTGGCACCTTAGGAAGACAGGTGGTTCGTCGTGCACTGGACGAGGATCATCAGGTACGCTGTCTTGTACGCAGTCCACGAAAAGCCTCTTTCCTTAAAGAATGGGGAGCTGAACTAGTACAAGGCGACCTTTGTGTTCCAGAAACCCTGCCAAAAGCTCTGGAAGGGATTACAGCTGTCATTGATGCGGCAACATCGAGACCAACAGATTCTCTGACCATCAGACAGGTAGACTGGGAAGGTAAAGTTGCCCTAATTCAAGCGTCTGTGGCTGCTGGTATAGAAAGATATGTCTTTTTCTCAATTCTGGGAAGTGAGAATTTTCCTTATGTCCCACTAATGGAAATAAAACACTGTACAGAACTATTTCTGGCAGAATCAGGATTGCCACACACAATCTTGAAACCAAGTGGCTTTATGCAAGGCTTAATTGGTCAGTATGCGATCCCGATTTTGGATGGACAGGCGGTTTGGATTACTGGAGAAACCTCTCCCATCGCCTATATGAACACCCAGGATATTGCTAAGTTTGGCATTCGTGCTCTGGAAGTTCCAGAAACAGTAAATCAGACATTCCCGGTTGTGGGAACCAGAGCCTTTAGTACCTACGAAATCATTAACCTGTGTGAGCGGTTGTCCGGTAAAGATGCTAAAATAGCCCGACTCCCAATAAATTTTTTGCGGGGTATGCGGCGATTCGTGAGATTTTTTCAGTGGGGCTGGAATGTGGCAGATCGGCTTGCCTTTACTGAGGTGCTAGTGAGCGGTAAACCTCTGGATGCACCGATGGAAAAGGTATATGAGGTCTTTGGCCTAGACCCTAAGGAAACCACAACTTTGGAAGAATATCTAAAAGAATACTTTAACCGGATTATGAATAAGCTCAAAGAAATCGATTACGAGAAAGCTAAAAAGAAGTCTAAGAAGAGGACTCCTTTTAAATCTAAATCCTAGATATTTCCTGGAAAATCCATAAGCGCGAGGTTTTGGGGAGCCAGTGGGGCATTCATTTGCTCTCAACGGGGCTTACAAAGTGCAGACGCAAGCCTGAGTACGCAGCCGGTCCCCATAGCGCGACTGCATCAAGACATGACCTGATTAAATGACAATTGTCCATGATGTTCGGTGATAATTTAATCCAAGTAGTTCAAGACGGGGACTGGTGAGTATACCAAAAGCAGGCATTATCTACAACGACCTTAAACCAATGGCTTGTAGCGTTGCTGAAGAGTTGCACAACCAATTGAGGACTGCGGGTTGGGAAGTGTGTATGGCGACAGGGGTTGGGGGAATTCTGGGTTATTCGAGTCCTGAATCACCAGTGTGTCATACACCGATGGACAAACTAGCCCCCCCTGGTTTTGATGACCAGATGGCTTTCGCCATTGTATTGGGGGGAGATGGTACAGTACTAGCCGCTTTTCGCCAAGTGGCTCCCCAAGGGATCCCTGTGCTAACAGTGAATACAGGTCACATGGGTTTCTTAACAGAGACCTATGTCAATCAGTTGCCTTCTGTCTTGGAACAGGTCATGGCACAAGAGTACGCTATAGAAGAACGGTCCATGCTCTCTGTCCAGATCCTGCGAGATGAGAGGATTTGGTGGGAGGCACTTTGTTTAAATGAAATGGTATTGCACCGGGAACCGTTGACGAGTATGTGCCATTTTGAGGTACAAATAGGACATCACGCACCAGTGGATATTGCAGCTGATGGTATTATTGTTTCCACACCCACTGGCTCTACTGCCTATTCTCTAAGTGCTGGAGGACCAGTATTAACTCCTGAGGTACCGGTGTTGCAACTGTTGCCCATCTGTCCCCATTCTTTGGCATCTCGGGCATTAGTCTTTGCCGACACAGAGCAATTAACCATTTTTCCCGCCACTCCTAATCCTATGGTGATGGTGGTTGATGGCAATGGTGGTTGCTACGTAATACCAGAAGATAAAATAAAAGTTAAGCGATCGCCTTACTCTGCTCGATTTATCCGTTTGCAAGCACCAGAGTTTTTCAGAGTGTTGCGAGAAAAGTTGGGGTGGGGACTGCCGCACATTGCTAAACCTACCTCTGTGGAGTTGCCTTAGAGCCTAAATCCATGTAACCAGAAAATGGTGTTTCTGGTGGTGTCTGGTGGTATCCGATATCCATAATATTTAATCGGTGAAACGCAACTTCGGATCAGGGGGGCTTGTGGAACGTTTGCCCCGGTAAGATAGGAGTATCCACCAGCAACTGGCTATTCACGGTCGGTACTTAGGCAATCAACCCAAACTATTCTATGTCTGCTTTGAATCGCAATACTCGTCGTCGGCTCAATAAATTACAACAGACTTCCAGCGTGTGGGAGGGAGACCGCCGTCCCCTGTCAGTTATTGGTAACAATCATCAACAGCCGGATGGTGAGGGTCATAATGATTGCATTCTTTGGGTGGATGGCTCGGAAGGCATCGTCAGGGCAATGGATTTAGTATCACCAACCATGGGACCAGAAGCGATTGTTCGTGCCCTTATGCAAGCAATGGAACATCCCCAAAGCCCCGCCAGACCAGCACGACCTTCAAAGATTGTTGTTCGTAACCGAGAAATTCAGTTTTTTTTGCGAGGTGTCCTTCAAGGGTTAGACATTGGGATTGATTATGTACCCAATTTACCCTTGATTGACGAACTGTTTCGGGGATTTGAGGAAATGGCGGCTACTCGACAACCCCAGCTACCACCTAAGTATGCCGACCTACTTATAGAAAAAGCCTATGAAATTTGGCATGAAGCTGCTTGGGAAGTAGTGGCTGATCATCAGATTATCTCGATTGAATTAAATCGCTGGGATGTGGAAACCCTATACGTCTCAGTCATGGGTATGCTGGGTATGGAGTACGGGGTACTACTATATCGCTCCTGGGATTCCCTGAAACGCTTCCGATCATCAGTGCTGGCAGATGACTCCTGGGAAAAGATGGAACAAGCTTTCTTAGGGCAAGATTGTTTGTTTTTAACCTTCGGGCGGTTTGGTGATGATACCGAAGATGAAGATGAAGAGGATGATATTGATTTAGCTGATTTGCCAGTATCAGAGATTGTACCTGGGTTTGGTACAGTCCATCCCTTGGAAGGAATGCGACCTTATATTTATGAAGAAGAAGCGATCGCAATTTATGTTGCCCTAGAAGCCATTCAGCGATTTGTTCACGATTACCATGAGCAATTAGATGACGAAAACTTACCCAAGATTAGTAAGCGTTACCGCATCTCAGTACCCCTAGAAGCCAAATCTACAGTTAACGTTAAAGTTAACACCCATCCTGACCTGGCGGATGAGTTGTTAGAGATGGCAATTGAGTGCGAGGAAGATGATTTCGATACAGAGTCGATGACCATACCCTTACGGGATGACCTTGTGCCAAAGGATGCTTTCCTCAAGCTGGGCATGATGTCTTGGGAAGCAATAGAATCTATTCGCTCTGGTGTCAAATCCTATCAGTCTCAGAATATCAAGGCAATCGGGGAAGGCATGCCAGTTATTTTGATTCAAACCACCCGACCAAAGGCACAAGTGTTGATAGAACAGATCGAGACCGCTGGTGGACTCAAAGGGATTTGCTTTAATTCAGGGGAAGACCCCTTTGAAGGCACACACTACGACCTCGGCATTATCCAAACAGAAAACAGCAGTCTTTATTTGTTAGGAGAGTTTTCTGAAACCGATACCAACCATGCTGCTGCCCGCCAGCAGTGGGAGGAGGGTTGTGAAAATCAGGGATATTGTGGTTTAGTTATTGCCAGAGGTCTAGCAGGAGCATCTCGGGGTAATCCCAAGCCTCGTGACATGATGGCATTGTTTGAAGCGCGATCACTGTCCACTACAGATTTGGGAATAGCAATACTCAAGGCAGAACCCTCAATAACTGAGCCACCCTTCTGACCTTATGATTGAGAGAATGATTGAGAGACTCCCCACCCAGAAGCCTGATCCGATCACGGGATGAGTAGACCAACAACACCACCATCCCCTGGGATTACTTCACCAATTTTACATGCATTTACCTGCTGTGAATTAAACGATGTTAGGGTTTGCTCAACCTGCTGTTGAGGAACAATCAGCACAAAACCAATCCCCATATTATAGGTATCAAACATTGCCTGAGCACTAACCTGACCAGTCTGGGCTAGCCACTGAAAAATTGGTGGAATCACCCAGCTGTTGGGATAAATCTGGACGGATTGTCCAGCACCTAGGCAACGAGGGAGGTTTTCTGGGATACCGCCGCCGGTAATGTGAGCCATACCGTGAATCTCGATACCAGCCCTACGAGCATCAAGCACCGGTTTCACGTAAATCTGTGTTGGTGTCAACAATTCCTCCCCTAAGCTTTTACCAGCTAACAATTCCGGAGTTATATCCCAGGAAAGAGCGTTGTCTGGGGAATCCTGAACAATTTTCCGAATCAGACTAAAACCATTGCTGTGGACGCCCTGACTGGCCAAACCAATTGCCACATCTCCAATTTGGACTTGGGAACCGTCCAACATGCGGCTCTTTTCCACAATTCCTACACAAAATCCGGCTAGGTCATACTCTGCCAGTTCGTAGAAACCAGGCATTTCTGCAGTTTCCCCTCCTAGTAAAGCACAGCCAGCCAGACGACAACCTTGGGCAATACCGGCAACAACCTGAGTCAGTTGTTGTTGATTGAGCTTGCCAGTGGCTAAATAATCCAAGAAAAACAGGGGTTCTGCACCAACAGTCAAGACATCGTTGACGCACATGGCTACCAAATCAATGCCAACAGTGTCATGGCGGTTAAGGTCTTGAGCCAATTTGAGTTTAGTACCAACTCCATCAGTTCCAGATACCAACACTGGCTCAGTATATCCCACTGGCAGCTGAAAGCAACCACTAAAGCCACCCAGTCCACCTAATACTTCCGAACGGTGGGTACTTTTTACCAGGCTACGGATTTGCTTAACAAATCCTCGACCTGCCTCAATATCAACACCAGCGTCTCGATAATCCATGGGAACACACAAATGCTTTTGAGCTAGAAATGCAGGATGTATTTTACCGCGTAGCGTCGATCAAGACCTAGGGGGCAAATAGCGTGAGATCAGTAGTGTGTTGAGGAAGGTAGTGGTAAGCGCTGTGGTAAGCGCCGTGGTAAACGCTGTGGTAAGTGCCCTTATTTACCAGAATTGCTTGCACCTAGTCTGTATTCAAGTTTACTTTATCGAGGAAATTTGTTGAATGTGATTCATTAGTTATTTCACAGATCTTGATGGGATTGATAAGAATTAACTATTATTGGCGTTACTTCACAAAAAGTTCACAAAAGCTATAACTACTATTATAACTTAGTTTGTGGTGAATCTACAACCGTCGATTTTGACAAATTATTAGTAACAGCTTCATAAAATGGGGATTCCACCATCAGAAAGTTCATGGTAGTCTGTTTCAGGATTATTAGTGATCTAACTAATAACCATTTGTGAGGAAATAACCATTTGTGAGGAGTTAATGGGCAAGTTTAAGTTATGTTACTGCGTTTGTTGCAGCACCATAATACCTAAAACTGCCAATTATCTTAGATTACAGACCTATGAATCAAAAAATTTGGGGTGGCATCACCGTTTCTGTGCTAACAACAGTTCTCGGTGCAACAATATCAATTCCTGTCTCATCCGCTGAGACAGTTACTCAGACTGTGACAGGAAATTCTGATGCTCAACTGGCAGAAGAATTGCCATCTAGCGCAACTGCAGCAATAGAAAAACTACCAGCTCAGCCAACACCAGAGTTTCAAGTCGCTGAGTTTCCAGAGCAACTGAGAACTGCTAAACCTGATGAAATCATTACCAATATTTATGCTTATGAACTTGCAGGACGTCAGGCAGCTACACTGTATGTCCGTAGTATTCCTGTTCTGACTTTCCTAGGTTCACAGGAAATCAATGCTGACCCTACCAAAGACATAGTTGCTACTGAGGTTGAAAAGATAGCAACTCCGTCTTCTGTTGCCCCAGGCAACGCTACGATATCGGATGCTAATGGGTCAGAAAATGACTCAATCCGGCGGGCTCAAGTGGTTGCTGCTCGGATCAATGAACTTCATGGCAAAAATGTCAATGCTGAGTCAATCACTGTCCGTTGGAATGGTTCCTACAAAAGCTACAGCATCCAAGTCAATGGCGAAGAATTAGTCCAAGTTGATGAGAATACAATTCTGCCAGATACCACCAAAGACCTGGCTGAAGATGCTCTACAAGCTACTAATCGATTGCGAAGGCTGATCGGTTACGCTCCCCCTCTCAAAGAAATTGCGGACTTACCGCCAGCACCAAAACCACGAACAGTACAGAAAGTAGCTAGGAGTACCACTCGTCGGCGAGTAAGAAGTCAGATGAGGGGTATGGCTTCATGGTATGGTCCGGGTTTCCATGGCCGCCGCACTGCCAGTGGTGAGCGATTTAATCAATACGCCCTGACTGCTGCTCATCGTACCTTGCGGTTTGGGACTAGGGTGCGGGTGACTAACATGAGAAATGGTCGCTCCGTAATTGTGCGAATTAATGACCGTGGACCGCACACGAGGAATCGGATCATTGACCTTTCCAGAGCAGCAGCCCGAGTTATCGGAGTTGAAAGATCCGGTACTGGTGCTGTCCGTCTAGAGGTTTTATATTAACTTGAACGGTAATGACTAATCGGTAATGGGTAATGGCTAATTGTAATCTAATTCCCAATTACCAATTCCCCATTACCAAATCTGAGAAAAAATTTGTTGCAGGTAGACACGAGAATTAGTCTTAGTATCATTTGTCTCCCTGCTTAAAATAAGCATTCAGCCTAGGGGGTTAGCTGAATGCTTATTTTAATGGTGTATCGCCTAAGCGCAACTAAGCTATGAGGCTTAGAATTTATCTATTGAACGGAAAATAGGTAGGGGCGTTCAGGCACAAAAGAAAGGGTTGTGGCATTTTTACTGGTTACTCAAAAATCGGCAATTTAAATGGGCAACAGTTTAATTATCGTTTCATAAACTTCAACTTTAACTAAACTTTAAAAATCTATAAACTCACTCCTGGCTTAAGTTTGAGGTATTCGTAAACAAAAATAATTCGCTCGCTTGAGGATTTAAAGTAAGCTGTTCAGTATTTAGATTGGGATACCTAAATTGCTCAAAGGGAATCGGGAATCGGGAATCGGGAATCGGGAAAAACCAATTTAAATGCGCATCAGCTTAGTACTAAACTTGAATTTATTATTCTAAACTTTAGAATAGTCTTTAGTTGGTAGTGTAATATTAAACAAGTTTACTTTAAGCGAGTAAATCCAGAGGTGCGACCCGTGGCGAATTTAATTCGCCTAGCGATGCAGCGCGGTCTTGGGGGTTTCCCCCACTCGCTATTGCATCAAGACACGGAAAGCGCACCTATGCAATTTTGAGTGATAATTCAGATTGATTTAGCACCAAAATGCCTGGAATCATAATGTTTAATCTACCCTAACTATGACTCAAAAAAGTTGGAGTTGCATCACCGGTTCTTTGATAACAACACTTTTGGGTACGTTGTTATCAACTGAGATTTCATCAGCTAAGGGCTTTGACTACACTGTTAAAGATAGCCCTGACTTACCACTGATGACCGAAAACCCTGAGAGCGCAAGCCCCTAAATTCTATTTATGGAGTTAGCTCGAACAGGAATTTATTCCCATTACCTCTTTTTGATTTTGCACATACCGTTTAATCGTCTCAAGTGGAGTACCTCCAACTGTGGAGAGAAAGTAGGAATTAGTCCACAAAGTAGGTAGTCGGCTTTTCAGATGAGGAAACTGCTCTCTAAGGTACCTGCTGGTCGCCCCTTTAAATCGTTTTACTACTCTGTGAATACCAAACTGTGGATCGCATTCACAGAGGAGATGAACATGATCAGGCATTACCTCTAATTCGATAATTTCGACTTGGATCTCCTTTGCTATTTGGTAGAGGAGTTCTTTTAGTCTTACTTCCACCTCTTCTACTAGTACTGGCCTGCGGTACTTGGGGCACCATTTAAAGTTGTATTTACAAAATTAGACAATGTTTTTATTGTACTTGAATTTATTTTTCATTTTGCCCTCTACATTAGTTAAGCACCTATACAGAATTAATTTCCTACTCCCAATCTCTGTAACCCTTGCCCTGCAAGGCTTTGAGTTTTGGAAAATGTGTAATTAATTTTGTGTACCTGCTTAGGTATTGTGTATATACATACTATAAAGGTACACGCAAGATAACGTCAAGGAGGTGATTATAGTGCTAGTGATGGAGTTCAAGGCCGTTCTCAAAAAATCCCAGCAGAAAGCTGTAGACGAAGCTATTCGTACGTCCAAATTTGTGCGAAACAAGGTACTCCGTTATTGGATCGATAACAAGGGAATCGGAAAGAAAGAACTCTACCGCTACAACACTCAACTAAGAGACGAGTTTAAGTTCGTAAAAGACCTTAATAGTCATGCCTGTCAGGCTTCTGTCGAAAACGTAGAACGAGCTATCAAGCGCTTCTTCGATAACTGCAAGAAAAAGGTTTCTGGAAAGAAAGGTTTCCCGAAATTCAAGAAGCATTGCCGATCTGTCGAATACAAACAGTCTGGCTGGAAGCTGTCGCCAGATAATAAATATATTAAGTTCACAGATAAAAAAGGCATTGGCAAGGTGAAACTCAAAGGAACCTGGGACTTGTGGTGGTTTGACCAAAAGCTAATAAAGCGAGTACGAATTTTAAAAAGAGCTGATGGCTATTACGTTCAGTTTTGCGTCAAAGTAATTAACCCTGAAAAATTAGAAAATACTGGATGTGCTGTTGGGTTAGATGTAGGCTTGAAAGAGTTTTATACAGACTCTGAGGGTAACACTGAACCCAATCCCAGGTTTTATCGCAAAAGCGAAAAACGTGTAAAGTTCTGTCAGTGTCGAGTTTCCCGAAAAAAGAAAGGCAAGGCCGTAGGCCACGCTACGCGAACAGTCAACCGAAGGAAAGCGAGAAATAGATTAGGTAAGGCGCACCTCAAAATAAGTAGACAACGTAAAGAACACGCCAAGAGACTGGCGCGTTGCGTAATCCGGTCTAACGACCTGGTCGCCTACGAAGACTTGAAGGTAAAAAATTTAGTAAAGAATCATTGCCTTGCTAAATCTATTAATGATGCTGGTTGGCGTCAATTTCGGGAGTGGCTAGAGCATTTTGGTCAAAGGTTTGGCAGGATCACTGTTGCAGTTAATCCTGCCTATACGAGTCAAAATTGCTCCGAATGTGGCGAGGTAGTCAAAAAGTCTTTATCAACTAGGACTCATGTTTGCAGATGTGGTTGTAATTTAGATCGCGACCACAATGCCGCCAAGAACATACTTAATAGAGCCTTGAGTACGGTGGGGCACACCGAAACTTTCAGAAACGCTTGGGGAGATCTGGCCTCTACTAAACCTGATTCCGGTCTGGTTAAGCAAGTCAGTTCGTTGAACCAAGAATCCCCCGATTTCTAATCGTGGGGAGTGTCAATAATCTCAGAAATGGTCGCTCTGTCATTGTGCGGATTAATGACCGTGGACCTTTTGTCAGAGGTAGGATTATTGACTTGTCCAGAGGAGCTGCCAGAATAATTGGATTGGTCAGGTCTGGCACTGGGTCTGTGCGTATAGAGATTCTTGATTAAATTGATTAATTATTAGTCAAAAGAAATCTCCAGGAATTACTTGCCAATTCCTGGAGATTTCTATTTATTAAGACGATGTTGCTAACATCGATAAGAATCCAAACTCTAGAGTCTTATGCACCTGTTTACAACAACTGCTGGATTACGCTGCTACTTAGAAGGTCAAGGTATTGGCAAGGAAGTGGGTCTAGTAACCACTATGGGAGCCTTGCACAAAGGTCACTTAAGCTTAATTGAGCGGGCAAGACGAGAAAATTCCCTGGTCATTGTTACCATTTTTGTTAATCCTCTTCAGTTTGCACCAACAGAAGATTTTCAGGAGTATCCCCGTGGATTGGCTCAGGATCAAGAACTTTGCCAACAGGTCGGAGTTGATGCAATTTTTGCTCCCACTATAGACCAGTTGTATGGTGATAATTCAATGCCCACTGCGGACAAGGGTGATGAATTGACTCAAGTAATTCCACCCAAAGCCATGACCTCTGTTCTATGTGGTGTCTCTCGTCCTGGTTTTTTTCAGGGTGTGGCAACTGTCGTGCTCAAGCTGTTGAATCTGGTACGACCAAACAGAGCCTATTTTGGTCAAAAGGATGCCCAACAGTTGGCAATCATCCAGCGTATGGTGGCAGATTTTAAGTTACCAGTGACCATTGTGCCTTGTCCGATAGTGCGGGAAAAGTCCGGACTGGCGTGTAGTTCTCGCAATCAATACCTGACACCAGAGCAAAAAGCCCAAGGATCATTACTCTATAAAGGGTTGCTTAGCGCTCAGAAAGCGTTTCAAGATGGATTATGCGATCGCATCAATCTGATTGAGAGGGTTAAGTCAGAATTAGCTGGAACCCAGGATATCCAGGTCGAGTATGTGGAATTAGTAGATCCTGTTACTCTAACCCCCCTCGAACAGGTTGAAGAGCAAGGATTATTAGCGATCGCAGTTCACTTAGGTACAACTCGTTTAATTGACAATATACTCCTGTCCCACCGTAAACCCATTGTGGCCATTGATGGTCCAGCTGGAGCTGGAAAATCTACCGTTAGCCGTTTAGTAGCCAAAGCATTAGGATTGATGTATCTTGATACTGGTGCTATGTACCGGGCTGTGACATGGCGGGTGCTCAAAGCAGGTATTGACTTGGAGGATGAGCCTGCGATCGCAGAATTAGTCAGTAAAATTACAATTAATCTGACTAATGATCAACCAGGAGAGTCTGGGATTCAGGTGTGGGTTGATGGAGAAGAAGTTACCCAGGTAATTCGTTCACAGTCCGTTACTGCCAAAGTTTCTACGGTGGCTGCCCTGAGTTCAGTACGCCGTGAGTTACTCAAACAACAACAACGCTGGGGTCGTCAAGGAGGAGTAGTGGCGGAAGGTCGTGACATTGGCACCCATGTCTTTCCCAATGCAGAAGTCAAACTATTCTTAACAGCTTCTGTCCAAGAAAGGGCGCGTCGCCGTCACCAAGACCTGAAAAACCGGGGGCAAGAGGTGAGCTTAGAACAGCTGGAGCAGGAGATTCAACAGCGCGATCTCAAGGACAGCACCCGTGCTGTAGCCCCCTTGCGCAAGGCAGCTGATGCTATTGAAGTACAAACCGATGGTATGAGTATTGCAGAAGTTACCAATTATCTTGTCAATATCTACTATCAGCAATTGTCACCGGATAGCTGACCGCTAATGTTAAACAGACAATTAGGCAACAGCTAGCCACCACTCTATAAGATGATGGTTAGTTAAAGATGATAATTTACTTTCCTGGTATTTTTGCAGGAGCAAAGGAGACCAATTTTGGCAAAACGTGAGGGCTTATTCTGGTCGCGCAGTACATGGATTATAATTGCTGCTATTCTAAGTTGTATGGCTGCCTACAACTTGAAAACAGGTCGATGGGCTAACCAAAATATTGCTGCACTAATCACTAGGCAAATGCCACAGCAGCAAACTGACTCAAAGAAAGTTGAAACGTTAACTAAGCAGCCAGATAAAGCTTTGGAGCAAGGTATTGCTAAATGGGCAGAGCAAGAGAGAGGCAAGCGGATTAACTATGTTCCTCCCCAATTTCGGGGAAAATATATCGAGGAAGTTGAGCTTAAAACTCCACAGAAAGTCATTGCCTTAACCTTTGACGATGGTCCTTGGCCGAAGATGACCAACGATGTGCTACACATCCTTAAAAAATATAATGTTAAGGCAACTTTCTTCGTGGTAGGGAGAAATGTTTATCTATATCCACAAGAGCTTCAGAAAATTGTGGACCATGGTCATGCTCTTGGCAACCATAGTTGGAACCATGCTTATTATTATCATAATCCTTTAGCAGCTGCTAAGGAAATTGATAACACCACAGCACGGATTTACAAAACTATTAACGTTAAGACCTCTTTGTTTAGACCCCCTGGGGGGATCATGAACAATGGCTTAGTGGCTTACGCCCGAAAAAAAAATTACGTGATTGTAAAATGGTCAGCTGACTCAGAGGATTACTCGGTAAACCAACGTCGGTTGACCTATAATGTGCTCCGCAGAGCGAAACCGGGAGGAATTGTGCTACTCCATGATGGTGGGGGTAATCGTTCCAAGACCATACGAGCTTTACCGGTAATTATTACTGAATTGAGAAAGCAAGGTTACCAGTTTGTGACCGTACCAGAATTGTTGGAGATGGCACAAAAAGAGTTGGAGATGGCACAAAAAGAACAGAAGTGATATTTAATTATTTATCAACGGTTAACCGTTAGCTTTTGACAGTCAAGGGTCAACTTTAAACCCATAAATAGGTAATCAGTTATAATCCACTTGAGTTTAACCTAACCTTGAAGGCTTTGATGGTTAACCTTGGTATCCTTTATTATTAATTTTCCGCCAAAATGGCGACATACCTTGATGAAATTTAGTTATCCTATTTGATAAGTTATCTACCCAAATTAACCTAGGAAACCAAGATAAAAATCTTGAACCAAGACAATATTGTTAACTGTTGAGAAGTTAACGGTTAATTGTTCACGACTTACCCAAAACTTGGCACCAAACGCGCTTATTTAGTTATCTAGTAGCGTGCCTTAATAACGGCAGGAAGCAGGTCAATTTTGTAAGAAAACTTGAACTACAAACGCTTGAATTACAGTGTTTTTGGGGCGTCAGTAGCAGTTATGAGCTATTTTAGTACATGTGTTCTGCAAATTTGACATGCTCCCCTCCCAACCTAACTTAAGTAAGCGAGAATGCCACCGCTATCGCTAAAATCATCCTTACGCTTGCTCTCATAGTCCAGAAGCCCTCTCAAATACCTTTCAGGTATACTCCTCAGGTATACTCCGATTACCAACCTTTTTGATACATTGCTCTACAAAGAACACCTCCTCAATCAAGGGGATTTGGTATGACTATCGACTACTGGCAAAATACTTGCTGCACTGCTTTAACTATTCTGTTAAGATCGGTCATCTCCAATTCTGGATAGACTGGTAAAGATAATAACTTTTCCACGATTTGCTTTGCTATTGTTAATCGTCCTACCCGATGAGGTAAACCATTTTGATAAACAGGTTGATCTGGAATCAATTTCGGATATATTCTCATAGTTTCGATGCCAACAGAATTTAAGTGGTCTTCTAATTTCTGTCTTGTCTGGACTGAATCCGTTATAACAGTGTATAGATAATAAACATGAGTCCGCCCTGGAGCAACAAAAGGAATCTGTAGTGGTAAACCCTCAAAATGAGCATTGTAATAATTAGCAATATAATTACGACGTTGGTTCCACTCTTCTAAGAATTTTAATTCTAAATTTATTAATGCCGCTGTAAACTCTCCCATACGCCCTCTTAGCCCAAACACCTCGTGATTATAACGATTTCCAGGGATTCTACCTAAATCACATAAACGAAGGACTTGTGATACATTCTTTGCATCTTGCATTGTTATCATGCCACCATCTTCTAATCCGCCTATATTTTTGCCATTATAGAAAGAAAAACAACCAAAATCTCCCATACTACCAGCATAGTTGCCATGATAAGTAGCCCCATGTGATTGTGCGCAATCTTCAATAATTTTTAGATTGTACTTTTTAGCTATATCCAGTAATCTGTCCATATCAGCCATTTGGCCATACATATGTACTGGGATAATCGCTACGGTTTTGCTAGTAATAGAATCCAAGACTGCATCTGGATTAATGGTTAATGTTTTGGGGTCTATATCTACAAATACTGGAATACCTCCGACTGCATTTACAGCATAAGCTGTTGAAATAAATGTTAATGAAGGTACTATTACTTCATCACCTGGATTGATTCCAGCACACATGAGTGCTATTTGCAAAGAGATAGTTCCAGATGATGTGGCAATTCCGGTTGTCCCCCATAAATCTTTTATCGATTTTTCAAGAGCAATAACACGATTTCCGCGTCCTGTATATTTTCCAGATAAAATTACTTCGTCAAATAACTCAAGAATCTGGTTTTTGAGAAACTCAAAGCGAAGACTATACCCTTCAAAGGGAATTTTGGCTCTACCGAACCTAGTGTCTATAAAACCGCGCTTATTCCCGACTAGCTCTGATTGGATGGGGTTTTTAGAAAAAATCATTCTATTAAAAACTCAAATTACCGCCCAATCAGGATTATACTACAGCAATCCTAAATCATTTATTTGTAAAATCAGCATCTGGAATCGTTGCTGGGCAAGGGTTATAGCGATGGCTTTGGCCAATATATTTCACGAATTATTTAGGACTGCTATAATAATTTGATAACATTTTTACACAGCCAGTTCGGTATAGCCAATTTAAATAGTTAAATTTTTATTAAATTAAACTATTTAAACCAGGGTAAGCGCAATAAAAAATAGCTCCCAATGTGCATTGGGTGTATATCCGTTGATCGTGGCTCGAAACCCCTATAATCTCCTATAACTCTCTCGCAATAGAGTTAAGTTGTTGAAAATGACCCGGTCTTTAGTCAAGGGTCAAAAATTAACAAAAATACAGTTAACAAAAATACAGTTATGAGCTATATAGCGCGAATTAGCGATCGCATATATTCAAGGTTATAAAAATCAGACTTTTGAGAATTATACTAATCTTCTGACCGAAGCATGTCCGATAAATTCATCAGTGATGAGTCTAATCACATTGGGTATTCTGCTTACTGCATCGAAGAGTATATTAAGCAAGGTAATCGTGATTGGGTAAGGGAAATGATGATTCGTGGTCAAGGGTCTGTGAATGAATTTTGCCTCGAAAAGATTGAGCTAGAGAACGTTGCAGGTTAGAAGGTTAAAGGTGATCAAACCCACCTTTAACCTTCTAACCTGCAACTGGTAACCCAAGCCAACCTGGAACCTTTAAGCTTTAACTGCTTTAGCCTACTGTCGAAGAAACTAACTCCCGTTCTTCTACCAAATCAGGATTGGCTTGAGGAGTATCCGCCTCAGAAGGTGGTACCACTTGCCAGAATTTGGGCAGATATTCAGACCAGTTGTCCAGAATCATGTTAGCTTTCGGGCTACCAGTCCGAGTGGCATGGTCTTTAATTAAGCCTTTCAACTGTTGCTCTCCAGCGGCTGAAATTACCCGTTGAATCTTGACATCCTGGTTCACTTTGGCGGGAAAACTCTCCTCTTCATCTAGGAAGTAGGCTAAACCACCAGTCATACCAGCACCGACATTGCGTCCCACTTTCCCTAAGACTACAATTACACCACCAGTCATGTATTCACAGCAGTGATCACCAGCTGCCTCAATCACAGCATACCCCTTGGAGTTGCGCACACCAAACCGCTCACCAGCCCCGCCATGGGCAAATAATGTTCCGCCAGTGGCACCGTAGAGGCAGGTATTACCTACAATTACATTGTTAGCTGGGTCATAGGTGGCATCAGCCGGTGGTTTGATAATAATTTCACCACCATGCATCCCTTTGCCTACATAGTCATTCGCTTCACCAGTTAAAATCAAGGTCATACTGGGGAGGTTAAAGGCACCAAAGCTTTGACCGGCAGCCCCCTTGAAGTTGAGAGTAATGTGTCCATCAAAACCAGTGTTACCATACTGCTTGGCAATTACCCCAGCAATTCGAGCCCCTACAGTACGGTCAGTGTTGACAATGTCAACATCTTTAGTCACAGACCCATGGTTTTGAATAGCATTCGTCAGGTCAGCGTCAGCCAGGAGTTGATCATCTAGCACTGGTCCGTTGCTGTGGACATCGTTATGGTTTAGCCAACTGCGGTCTGTGCGAGTATCAGGCAGCTGAGTAAGACAATCTAGATTCAGCATAGATGTCTTAGTCAACTCAAGGTCTTCTCGGACTTTGAGTAGATCAGCCCGACCAATGATATCTTTTAAGGAACGGTAACCTAGTTTGGCAAGAAGCGATCGCACTTCCTCAGCCACAAAGTAGAAGAAGTTGACCACGTGGCCTGGAACCCCAGTAAAGCGCTGGCGCAGGCGTTCTTGCTGAGTAGCAACCCCTACGGGACATTGATTGGTATGGCAAATCCGTGCCATAATGCAACCTTCAGCAATCATCGATACCGAACCGAAACCGTACTCTTGTCCTCCCATCAAGGCAGCCATCAGTACGTCCCAACCAGTTTTTAAGCCACCATCTACCCGCAGCAAAACGCGATCGCGTAGTTGGTTTTCCATCAAGATCCGATGTACTTCAGTTACTCCCAGTTCCCAAGGCGTTCCAGCGTGCTTAATCGAACTCAGCGGAGATGCTCCAGTACCCCCATCATGACCAGAAATTTGGATTACATCCGCATTAGCTTTTGCTACCCCAGCCGCAACAGTTCCAATCCCAATTTCTGCCACCAACTTCACAGATACCTTAGCTTGAGGGTTAATCTGATGCAAATCAAAAATCAGCTGCGCTAGGTCTTCAATAGAATAGATATCATGATGGGGTGGTGGGGAAATTAGGGTTACTCCTGGCTTGGAACGCCGCAGCTTAGCAATGTAGGGACTAACCTTCTTACCTGGTAACTGACCCCCTTCCCCTGGCTTAGCACCTTGAGCAATCTTAATTTCTAACTGCTTCCCACTCATCAGGTACTCTGGTGTTACTCCAAAGCGACCAGATGCTACTTGTTTAACCGCAGAGGAAGCAACATCCCCATTACGTAACCCCTTTAAGTGAGGTAGAGTCTGAGAATGACCAGTGTGATCCACATCATTCAGAATGCTGAAGCGCACTGGGTCTTCTCCTCCTTCACCACTGTTGGATTTACCGCCAATCCGGTTCATCGCAATAGCTAGAGTTTCGTGAGCTTCTCGGGATAGAGAGCCTAGGGACATCGCGCCAGTACAGAAACGCTTGACAATTTCCTCAACAGGTTCTACTTCCTCAATCGGAATAGTAGGTTGGTCGCTGTTGAAGTCCAACAAATCTCGTAGTGCAGTTGCTGGACGCTCTTCCAACAGTTTCCGATACACATCGTAGTGGTCGTAAGCTTCTTTGTTAGCGTTAAGGCTTGAAGGTTTAACCTGCAACTTGCTAACTTCCAACTCTTTGTGATTTTTACCGTTACCATTGTTAGAGGATTGGTCACGGACGAAAGAGGAAACCGCCTTGTGTAGGGCTTTAGCCATTTCAGGGCTGTTCATGTGATACTCGCCCCGAGGACGGTAATTGATAAAGCCAAAGTTTTCCAGTTTCTTAGCAGTCAGGGGGAAAGCCCGCTTGTGAAACTCCATCACTTCCTGAGCTAAATCAGCAATACTCAAACCTCCCAGCCGAGATGTAGTTCCCTTAAAGGCTAGTGCCAATAAATCCCCACCAATGCCAATTGCTTCAAAAATCTGAGCGCCATGGTAAGACGATAATAGGGAAATTCCCATCTTAGATAGGATTTTCAATAAACCTGCTTCTACTGCCTTGCGATAATTTTTCTGAGCTTGGTCTATAGTCAGGCTTTCCAGTTTGCCCTGGGCCATCAATTTTTTAGTTTTAGGATTAGCCCACCAATTCCGCACCGATTCCCAAGTCAAATAGGGACAAACTGCTGATGCACCATAACCGATTAAGCAAGCATAGTGATGAGTACTCCAGCATTGAGCCGTTTCCACAATAATCGATGCCTTCATCCTTAATCCTTGAGAGATCAGGTGGTGGTGAACCGCACCTACAGCCAACATTGGTGGAATATAGGTGTAGTTTTCAGAAAGCCCTCCAACAGTTTTATCACTCAAAATCAGAATCGTTTTACCAGCCCTTACCAAATCAGCGGCTTGGTCACACAGACCCTTGACAGCTACGTCTAGCCCCCCCGGACCAGTAGCAATTTCAAATAGAGTAGACAGTTCAGCTGTTTCAAACCCTGACCCTTTCACCGCTGCCAACTCCGCCTCATTGAGGACTGGGGTTTCGAGCTTTAAGAACTGGGCGTACTCTGGCTTAGCCTCTAATAAATTCCCTCGCTTACCCAGGTCTATACTCAAGGACATCACCAAACTTTCCCGTAGAGGGTCAATGGGTGGGTTAGTGACCTGGGCAAACCGTTGTTTGAAGTAGTCATAGAGAAGCCGAGGCTTATTGGAGAGTACCGCCAAGGGAATATCATCTCCCATACAGAAAGTAGGTTCTTTCCCCTGGGTGCTCATCGGTTGGATGATCATCTCCACATCCTCAGCAGTGTAGCCAAAAGCGTTCTGCTGACGCAGTAACTCAGCCGCCTCTTGTTCAGGACCCTCAGTAAAAGGTTGGGGTTCCAATTTTACACGGTACTGTTTGAGCCACTCACCATAGGGTTCTTGAGCTGCCACCCGTTGCTTGATGTCCCAGTTTTTTAGAATTTCGTTGCTTTCGAGGTCAACAGCAATCATTTGCCCTGGTCCGAGTCTGCCCTTTTCCACAATCTCAGATTCTGGCAAGTCCACTACCCCCACTTCTGATGCCACCACCACATAGCCATCCCGGGTAATGCTATAACGAGCCGGTCGTAATCCATTTCGGTCTAGGCTGGCTCCCACTGTTTTCCCATCACTGAATACTAATAGCGCTGGACCATCCCAAGCTTCCTGAATTCCACTGTAGTATTCATAAAAATCAACAATTTCCGGATAGTTATCCAAATCCGGCTGATTTTGGTAAGCCTCCGGAACCATGATCATTAATCCGGTCAGAGGACTGCGTCCAGATTGCACCAGTAATTCGAATACATTATCTAGGATGGCTGAGTCACTGTTTTCTGGATTGATAATAGGCTTGATCTCATCTAAGGAGTTATGTGGTTTCAGGTTAGTGTCAGTTGCAGCTTCAAGGTTATTTGCCTTCAACCCTTTTTCCCAAACCGGATGAGCCAAGTCAGCCTCCCGGGCTATCATCCAGTTGACATTGCCCAACAGAGTGTTAATCTCACCATTATGTCCCAACAAGCGCATCGGTTGAGCAAGGGGCCACTTGGGCATAGTATTGGTGCTAAAGCGTCGGTGATAGACAGCAAAACCACTCTGGTAATCAGGATTTTTTAAATCTAAATAAAACTCTCCAAGTATCGCTGAGCGCACCATGCCTTTGTAGACAATCGTGCGACTGGAAAAAGAGCAAAAATACCAATCTTCAGGCACTCGGATGGTACTCTGAGATTTTAGTGCCTTAGCAATGCGACAGCGAGTTTTGAACAACAAACGCTCCAGTTCATCTCCTATCTCCCCTTCAGAGGCTACGATCAACTGTTCCATATGGGGTTGATTGGCTTTCGCTTGGATACCCAGGATCTCTGAACATACTGGTACCACACGCCAGCCTAAAACCTTTAAGCCTTCTTGAGCAAGGACTTCCTCAACAATTGACTTACCTTGGCTAACCAAGCTCTTATCAAACGGCAAGAATACCATCCCAACTCCCAACTGTTCCTTAGGAGGCTGGTCAATGCCTTGTTCGGTGAACCATTTTTCCAACAGTTTCCAGGGAATAGCAGTCAATAAGCCTGCACCATCCCCTGAATCTTGGTCAGCACTACACCCCCCTCGGTGTTCTAGACAACCCAATGCCACTAGAGCTTGTTCAATCAATTTATGAGTAGCTATACCCTGCCCAGACGCAATAAAGCCAACCCCACAGGCATCTCGTTCCTCCACCAACCAACGTTGACCTGGATACGGTATCCTTGTGTGATACTGTTGTAGATCTTCCTGGTTTTTCTGGTTATCGATATTATTCATCCAATTATTATTCACGATGTTTAGTGATGCTTTCATTACAGATTGAGGACTATTAACCTAGTAGCAGTGACCTATAGACTGCTACTAGGCTGGAAAAATCAACAATGATTTACCATTAATGGTGAGCCAGAAGTTGGTTGGGTCTAATCCCGATTCCCTGGGTGAAACAATCTATCAAGCTTTTTCCCTTAGAAACTCCTATCCTGAGTATCCAATGAAATCTGGTCAGCTGCTGACAAAAAAGCTACATCCTCCGACACAGACCAACGGATGTAGTTAACCATTACAGGTTTTACCAGTAGCAACACGCAAGCGTGCTTCAACAATGCCATGCAACTAACTACCTAGCTGATGACCAAAGTGACCAGGGTTCGATGACGCTGGCATAAATCCTAGAAACTTACATAGATAGGTGGATAGCCATGATATAAGAAATAGGTTAGCCAGAGCAATACCTAATTTCTCCATAAACCTACTGAAAATTTTACTCGGGAAGAAATTGGTGGATTTACCGTAGCAGAGATCAAGACCATTGAGCGAAACTCAAAATAGCTTTCTTAACGACTATGCACGCACTGACAGGACTTGATCTTGTCAAAGTAGCCTTCATCACAGTATTAGTTTAGACCAGGTGGCATCTCCTCCCTAAATGCCTAGGTATTAGGCTCATGGTCTTAGGTCTTAGAACAGGGGGAGTTGAGAGCTTCCGTGCTTGACCCGGAGCGCTTCATCCTTTTTTAGAACCCCCTTAGCCTAAATGCCTAGAGCCTAAATACCTAGAACTGTAAGCATTCAGCCGTCAGCGGTCAGCCGTGAGCCTTTGGCTCACGCTGCGCGAACAGCTTTCGGTAATTCAGATTAAACGAATGCTTAGCTGTTTGATTCAAAAGCTGTTCGGTGTAGCGTGCTCATAGCCCATAAGCACATCAACTAGCTTGCCCATAGCCCATTAGCTTAAGCGCACGCGTGCGCGTAGCGCTTAAGCTAATGGCTGATAGCTGAATGCTTACCTATAACTTAGTTGAAGAGTATGTGAACTTAGACCTTATGTATAGTTTTTGCTGACTGATTTAGGTTATGAAAGGATAGCTTTGAGCTAAATTAGTCCTTTCAGGAAACAGGCTACTACCAGCAATTAATGCTCAATGGAACCCTTTGATGGTGACTAGAGTAACACCAAAGACCAGAATTGATACTACAAAAGTGTGGACTCAGATCTCCAAGCTAGTCATTACTCTCTTGCTCGTAATTCTATTCCCAGCATCCGTAGCTACGGCAAATAGGAGAGTTGAAGCAATTGAACCCCTAATCTTAAATAGCTTTAAAGAGTTACTGAACCAGTTGCCCCCAGCAGCTGAAGATACCCCTGTCCTAGTTCAAGGTTTATCCCAAACGACCCAGGAGAACATCCTAGTTTTAAAAGGCAAGAAACTATTGGAAGAGCTACCCCCCATGCCTGATAACACCTTAGAGGTGGAGTTGTTCTCTGTCCCACCCCAGGTGATCCGACAAGGGGTTCAAGTGTATTTAAATGGTCAACATATCAACTTACCTTGGCAGCAATGGTTAGTGGGAACCTCAGTGCGCACTGGCATCAGTGATGTAGGAGCGATGCAAACCTTGGGCATAGAAATGCTCAACAGTAAAGATTATACCAAGCAACCGATCCGGTGGTTTTCTAAACCCCGAAGTACATCAGTAGTTTTCCCCAGCCAACTTAGTGGTGCTTATCGATATCTAGATATTACCGATTTTGCCAAAACAGCAGGTTGGCAGTTGCAAGTTCAGGGGGATAAGCTGTATATCTCTTCCATGCCAGCCAGGGTGAAAGCTATTCGCCAGGGACGTCAGCCTTGGGGTAATCGTATTGTTCTTGATTTAGACCGCCCAACCTTCTGGCAAGTCAATGACCGACGCACCGAAGCTGTAATTACAGTAGCTGCCTCAGCCGACCCGTCACTACTCAAGGGTTTTAATGCTCTAGAGGCTGCCAAGCTCCAAGGGCTTGAAGATGTAGCTCCCATTTCCGTGGGGGCTCCTATGGATAAACCAGTGATCCGCTTAGAAAGCCATCAGAACCAAACTAGGCTGCGGGTGGATTTCCCCAAAGGTAAAGGTCTGAGAGTTTTCACCTTGCCTAACCCTTTTCGATTGGTGATTGATTTGCGACCTGATGCCATGGTCAAGAAAGATATTCTCTGGGCACCTGGCATCCAGTGGCGTCAGCAGTTGATTAGTCTCAAAGATACTAGTTTTCCAGTGGTGTGGTTGGAGGTTGATCCCAAATCTCAGCGGTTGCGGCTCAGACCAATTGGCAGTAATGCTACAACTCAAGTGGGAGCAGCTCCACTAATTAAAGCTGCTCAGTGGTGGCAAGCATCTGCTGCGATTAATGCTGGCTTTTTCAACCGTAACAACCAATTGCCCTTAGGAGCAATTCGCCGTGATAGTCGGTGGTTATCCGGTCCAATTTTGAATCGGGGAGCGATCGCTTGGAATGATCGCGGTCACGTTAAACTAGGACGACTCAGCCTCAGCGAAACCTTAGTTACCTCAAACCGAAAGCGTTTGCCAGTACTATTCCTCAACAGTGGTTATGTCAAAGCTGGCATTGCCCGCTACACTCGTGCCTTCGGACCAACCTACACTCCCTTAATTGATAATGAAATCATCGTAGTTGTCCAGAATAACTTGGTCAGCGATCTCTTGCCTGGAGGACTTGCGGGTCAGCAAGCCTTTCGTATTCCCGACAATGGCTATCTAGTTACCCTTAGAGCCAACAGGACAGCGGTTAATGATCTCAGTATTGGTACCCAAGTCCGAATTGAGGGGAGTACGTTTCCCCCTGACTTCAATGGCTACCCCCATATTCTCGGTGGTGGACCACTGCTAGTACAAGATCGAAAAATTGTTTTAGATGGCAAATCGGAACAATTTAGTGATGCCTTTATTCAGCAGTCTGCTCCACGCAGTGCTATCGGAACTACTGCTAATGGCAGATTGATTATTGCTGCTTTTCACCATAGTCATACTCGACGTGGCCCAACATTAAGGGAAACAGCTCAGTTGATGCAAAAATTGGGAGCTATTAATGCCCTCAATCTCGATGGGGGTAGCTCAACTGGACTTTATCTAGGTGGTCAACTCCTAGATCGGTCTCCCTATACAGCAGCACCAGTTAACAACGGTCTGGGCATCTTTTTTACACCTGTTCCCTAATAGTTTAAGAAGTATTAAGTATTAATTATGAAGGAAGTATGAAGTGCTCAGATTTATTAAGATTTTTGGAAATCACGAATCCCTTAACTATAGGTTTATTCAGCTGATACTTAGGTAAAGATAAGTATAGAATAGTGTAAAGAGTTTATATAAATTAAGGTAATTCACTAATTTTGCCTGAAAAATTTAGTTATAGTTTGCTAGATTTTGCGATAGTCAATCCTGTTTCATTTTGTCTAACCTAGAAGTAGTAACAAATTAGTAAACTTTCCCAAAATAACTTAGCTAGACGTTTTCAGGAACAAAACCATGGTTCAGTCAAAAGAAGTTTCTCAAGTTTCGGCCATTACCCTACAGTCATCCCGAGTAGCTGAAGGCGTTGCCGCTACCGAACTACGACCTTGGGGGTCTTTCACTGTCCTAGAAGAAGGACGGGGATACAAAATCAAGCGCATTGAAGTCAAGCCTGGTCATCGCTTAAGTTTACAGATGCACTACCATAGGAGTGAACACTGGATTGTTGTCAGTGGTACAGCTAAAGTTATTTGTGGCGATAACGAAGAGATCATTCATCAAAATCAATCAACCTATGTTCCCCAAGGCCATGCTCATCGACTAGAGAATCCTGGTGTTATTCCCCTAGTTTTAATTGAAGTTCAGAATGGAGAATACCTCGGAGAAGATGACATTATTCGCTTTGAAGATGACTATGCCCGCAGCAAACCAGAAAGCAAATAGATTAAGCCATTAGTTGTAAGTCTTTAGTTAGTAGTCATTAGTCATTAGTTATAAATATTTAGGATGCCAAAAAAGCCTTTTGGTAGTGGCAAATTAAATGACTAATGATTAATGACTATTCCTTTTTGAGGTAACATTAGCTGGTGCTAGTTGTTGTGTATAGTTAGTATCGTTAATGATTAAACTCAGTAAAGCTGCTGCGAGTGAGATTAGACGTGTACAGTCCAAGCGTCAAAAGCCAGAGGCCAAATTGCGTTTAGGTGTCCGTGAGGGTGGGTGTGCGGATTTTTACTACACTATTGACTTTGAGCAAGTGATCAATTCTGAGGATCAGGTCTATGACTGTGATGGCATCAGTGTCATAGTAGACCCCGAAAGCCTAAAAACTATCAATGGCTTAACTCTAGATTACTCAGAAGACCTGATGGGAGGAGGGTTTCGCTTCCATAACCCTAACGCCTCAGAAAGCTGTGGTTGCGGTAATTCCTTTCGTGTAGAGCCATCAAAGGAGCAAGATTGACACCAGAGTGTTATTATTGGTATAATTAGCATTGGTTTGTTTGTAGTTGATTAAGCTAAATCAACCAATGTTTATTAAGCCGTAACTCATGCCCACCATCCAGCAGCTCATTAGTAGCGAGCGCTTCAAAGCTAAGAAGAAAACTAAGTCCCCAGCGCTGAAACAATGTCCCCAGCGCCGTGGTGTTTGTACTAGGGTGTTCACAACTACACCCAAAAAACCCAACTCAGCCTTACGAAAGGTGGCAAGGGTTCGTCTGACTTCAGGATTTGAAGTAACAGCCTATATTCCTGGTATTGGTCATAACCTACAAGAACACTCCGTCGTGATGATCAGAGGCGGTCGTGTTAAGGATTTACCTGGAGTGCGATATCACATTATTCGGGGTACCCTTGATACGGCAGGAGTTAAGGATCGGCGTCAAGGTCGTTCTAAGTATGGGACAAAGCGCCCTAAGTAAACTCACGAGAATTAACCCCTCTACATTAAGAGACTTCCAGCAATAAAGTTGCTGTAATCTCACCCATGCCGATAAATAGCGCTTGGTCGTTGCCCAAAGAAAGATTCAATTCCTGAAGCCAAGGAATACTAGAAAGCTGAATTGATTAGCTTCTCGTAAAACCCATAAAGAAAAACAGGACTTAGACGATCAACCATAAGCTAACCGTATCACCAAGGTTAATCACACTAGGGTTAATCACACTAGGGTTAATCAGACCAGGGTTAATCACAGGAGTGTAGTTGTTTGCCTTGGGTAATTTTTAATAGTACACTTTATTGTTGATTTTTTCTTAAGCTTACTTATGTCTCGTCGCTCAGTTGTTAAAAAGCGTCCTGTCCCCCCCGATCCACTCTACAACAGTCGCCTGATTTGTATGTTGGGGTGTAGACTAATGCGTCATGGCAAGAAATCCCTTGCCTACCGCATTATATATGACGCAATGAAAATCATTGAAGAAAGAACTGGCGCTGATCCCATAGAAACCTTTGAAAAAGCTGTGCGTAACCTAACGCCTCTAGTGGAAGTCAAGGCTCGTCGGGTTGGTGGGGCAACCTATCAGGTTCCTATGGAAGTGAAGGCTGAGCGAGGGACTACCTTAGCCCTACGCTGGCTGATTAAATTCTCCAGAAGTCGCTCCGGTCGCAGCATGGCTAGCAAATTGGCTAATGAGCTGATGGATGCTGCCAATGAAACGGGAAATGCCATGCGCAAGCGTGAAGAAACCCATAGAATGGCAGAGGCAAATAAAGCTTTTGCCCACTATCGGTACTAATCACCCTAAAAGCCCAGAACAACAACCTGGTAGCCCTCTGACAATGTCCACAAATGCCTAAAAAACTTAAAAAAAGTATAAAATTGTAAATAGATAGCTACCTGGTGAGGAAATGGTGGCACCAGACAAAGGAGGTAACCGTGGCACGCACCATCCCGCTTGAGAAAACACGCAATATTGGCATTGCAGCTCATATTGATGCGGGCAAAACAACAACAACTGAACGAATCCTGTTTTATTCCGGAATTGTTCACAAAATTGGTGAAGTCCATGAAGGTACAGCTGTAACTGATTGGATGGAGCAAGAGCGGGAGCGGGGAATCACGATCACTGCTGCTGCGATTAGCACCAACTGGCGAGAGCATCGGATTAATATTATCGATACTCCCGGTCACGTTGACTTCACCATTGAAGTGGAACGCTCCATGCGGGTATTGGATGGTGTGATTGCTGTGTTTTGCTCTGTAGGTGGTGTCCAGCCTCAGTCTGAAACCGTCTGGCGGCAAGCAGACCGCTATCAGGTACCTCGAATTGCGTTTGTTAATAAAATGGACCGGACAGGAGCAAACTTCTTCAAGGTCTATGAGCAAGTTCGTGACCGATTGCGCTCCAATGCTGTTCCCATCCAAATCCCGATTGGTAGTGAAAGCGAATTTAGAGGCATTGTTGACTTGGTGAGGATGCGAGCCAAGATATACACCAATGACTTGGGAACTGACATCGAAGATACAGAAATTCCTGAAGAGGTCAAAGAGCAAGCCGAAGAATACCGTGCCAAATTAGTGGAATCGGTGGCTGAAACTGATGAGGCGTTAATTGAGAAGTACCTTGAAGGAGAGGAAATCACGGAAGACGAAATTCGTGAAGCCCTGCGCAAGGGAACCATTGAGGGCAGAATCGTTCCTATGTTGTGTGGCTCTGCATTCAAGAACAAAGGGGTTCAGCTGCTGTTGGATGCGGTTATTGATTACCTACCAGCTCCGATTGATGTTCCGCCCATTCAAGGTACTATGCCTAAGGGTGAAACCGTCGAGCGGGTGGCTGATGACGAAGCTCCTATGTCAGCTCTGGCATTCAAGATTATGGCAGACCCCTATGGTCGCCTAACTTTCCTGCGGGTATACTCTGGGGTACTCAAGAAGGGGAGTTATATCCTCAATTCCACTAAGGGTAAGAAGGAACGGATATCTCGGTTGATTGTCTTGAAGGCTGATGACCGCATTGAAGTAGAGGAGTTGCGGGCTGGAGACTTGGGTGCTGCCGTTGGTTTAAAGCATACTATCACTGGGGATACTATTTGTGACGAAGAGTCTCCCATTATTTTGGAATCCCTCTTTATTCCAGAACCAGTAATCTCGGTGGCAGTAGAGCCAAAAACCAAGCAGGATATGGAGAAGCTATCCAAAGCCCTCCAAGCCCTATCTGAAGAAGACCCTACCTTCCGGGTCAGCATTGACCCAGAAACCAACCAAACCGTGATTGCGGGCATGGGTGAGCTGCACTTGGAAATCCTGGTAGACCGGATGCTGCGAGAGTTTAAGGTAGAAGCGAATGTGGGCGCTCCCCAGGTAGCCTATCGAGAGACGATTCGTAAATCAGTCCAGGCGGAAGGTAAATTTATCCGTCAAAGTGGCGGTAAAGGTCAGTACGGTCACGTTATTGTTGAATTGGAACCAGGAGATACTGGTAGTGGTTTTGAATTCGTCTCCAAGATCGTAGGTGGTTCTGTACCGAGAGAGTACATCTCTCCTGCTGAACAAGGGATGAAGGAAGCCTGTGAATCGGGAATTCTAGCAGGGTATCCAGTGATCGACGTCAAAGTTACCCTAGTAGATGGGTCTTATCACGACGTAGACTCTTCAGAAATGGCATTTAAGATTGCTGGTTCTATGGCCATGCGGAATGCTGTGATGAAGGCTGCCCCAGTACTCCTAGAGCCTATGATGAAAGTTGAGGTGGAAGTGCCGGAAGACTTCCTTGGGGATGTCATGGGTGACCTCAACTCCCGCCGTGGCCAGATTGAAGGTATGGGTTCTGAAGACGGCATTGCCAAAGTAACTGCTAAAGTTCCATTAGCAGAGATGTTTGGTTATGCTACGGATATCCGGTCTAAGACCCAAGGTCGGGGTATTTTCTCTATGGAGTTTAAAACCTATGATGAAGTACCTCGCAATGTGGCAGAAGCCATCATTGCTAAGAATCAAGGGAACGCATAACAAAAAAAAGGAACATGTAATTCATGGCACGCGAAAAGTTTGAAAGGAATAAACCCCACGTCAACATTGGCACGATTGGTCACGTAGACCACGGCAAGACTACCCTAACAGCTGCGATTACTATGACATTGGCGGCTCAAGGGAAGGCAAAAGCGAGGAACTACGAGGAAATTGATGCAGCTCCTGAGGAAAAAGCACGGGGGATTACCATCAATACTGCTCATGTGGAGTACGAAACCGAAAATCGCCACTATGCCCACGTAGATTGCCCAGGCCACGCTGACTATGTGAAAAACATGATCACGGGTGCGGCGCAAATGGATGGGGCAATTCTGGTGGTTTCTGCCGCTGACGGTGCCATGCCACAAACTAAAGAACATATCCTCCTAGCTCGGCAGGTGGGAGTTCCTAACATCGTGGTTTTCTTAAATAAGAAAGACCAAGTAGATGATGAAGAACTCCTAGAGCTAGTAGAACTGGAAATTCGGGAACTGTTGAGCGAATACGACTTTGACGGGGACAATATCCCGATTGTGGCTGGGTCAGCCTTAATGGCTGTAAACGCCCTGACCGAGAATCCAAGCATTGCCAAAGGTGACAATGAGTGGACTGATGTGGTGCTATCACTGATGGAGAATGTAGACTCATACATTCCCACACCAGAGCGGGATGTGGATAAGCCATTCCTGATGGCAGTGGAAGATGTCTTCTCCATCACTGGTCGGGGAACTGTTGCCACCGGTCGAATCGAGCGGGGTAAGGTTAAAGTTGGTGAGACGGTAGAAATCATCGGGCTTAAAGAGACCCGTAACACCACCGTAACTGGTGTGGAAATGTTCCAGAAGACCCTAGACGAAGGGATGGCTGGAGACAATGTTGGGCTACTGCTGCGGGGTATCCAAAAAGAGAACATTGAGCGGGGTATGGTACTTGCCAAGCCCGGTTCAATCACCCCTCACACCAAGTTTGAATCTGAGGTATATGTCCTGAAGAAAGAAGAAGGTGGACGTCATACTCCCTTCTTCTCTGGCTATCGCCCTCAGTTCTATGTACGAACCACTGATGTGACTGGCACTATTGATGCCTTTACTGCTGACGATGGCTCTACAGCTGAGATGGTGATGCCAGGCGATCGCATCAAAATGACGGTGAGCCTGATTAACCCCATTGCGATTGAACAAGGAATGCGCTTTGCTATCCGTGAAGGTGGTCGCACCATCGGCTCAGGTGTGGTCAGTAAGATTCTCGAATAGCAGTACTCTAATATAGAGTAGGAGCAGGGAAGCTCTAGCTTCTCTGCTCTTTATTCATGTTTATTTTAGCTAAGAAAAGAACCTAGAAAATTAAAAAAATGGCAACTATTCAACAGCAGAAAATTCGGATTCGACTAAAAGCCTTTGATCGACGCTTGCTGGACACTTCCTGTGAGAAGATTGTAGATACAGCAAACCGCACAAATGCTACAGCTATTGGCCCGATTCCCTTACCCACTCGACGTCGTATTTACTGTGTTTTGCGATCGCCCCACGTTGATAAAGATTCTCGGGAACACTTTGAAACACGTACTCACCAACGGATTATTGATATTTATCAGCCTTCTTCAAAGACTATTGATGCTCTGATGAAATTGGATTTGCCTGCTGGAGTTGATATTGAAGTTAAGCTTTAAGTATTTAAAGTCCCGGTAATCATTGATAAGTCCAGATAATCATTGATAAAAGAATATGCTTGATCGCCTTTGGTTGTCAGTCAACCAGGGCGGCATCAGCCACCAGTGGTTTCTGATGATGGCGAGAACAAAAACCCTGGCGACCGACACCACTGCATTAAGGCACCAGTGCTTGCAGACCAGGAAATTCTGTATGAAGTCCGCAGCGGCACCTTGATAGATGCTATCCGCTACAGCTGTGGAGCTAATCATATTATCAACAGGGCGTTGCGTCAGTCTTTGAATGAATATTCGTAGAGTGGGCATCCTGCCCGCCCGAAAATATATTGGAACTGGCAAGATGCCAGTTCCACGCAAGATGCCCATTCTACAGCAAGATGCCTATTCCACCTCACTCTTAAAATCATTCCATTATTAAGCAACGCCATAAACAGCGCCCTAGTCTACACTGAAGCAATGCAGAAGTACACAGATGCTGTTCACGACTGCAGATTGGTAATCTTTGACGGCAAATTTGTATAAATTTTCCCGAATCATACAGTTGTCAATTGTATCTTTATGAAGTACGCTTCATAAATTTCATAAAGAGTGCGATGAAAAGAATCTTGATTTTAGCAGCCAATCCCACAGATATAGCGCTACGCGCAAGTCAGAAAGGTTCTTACGTCAGAAGTCAAACGTAAGCTATGACTAAGTTTCGGAGTTTAGGAGCGATGCAGCGCGGTCTTGGGGAGGCAGCGCGGTCTTGGGGGTTCCCCCCATGAGCGACTGCCGTGGTTTCCCCCGGAGACGAAACCTTAGACAGTTGAGCCTTTATGGTTGCTAGGCTATGGAGAAAAGGGGTAAAACTTATTGATTAAGGCTCAACTGTCTTACGGTAAATTCAAACCATGAGCGACTGCATCAAGACAATGTCAAACATCTGAATGGGTAGTGCTATATGACCTGAGGTTCGGGTGATTTAACTCGATTGAGGCACGATCTAGCTCGGCTACATCCCAAGATTTTGTATTATTCTCTGTCAGTATAAATACTGAAGTATTCGATACGACTGTTAGTGAATTACCTGAAGTTTTGGCAGGTGCCGGTGCCACCAAAGCACATACCTGTCTATCCCTCATTCATGCCGTAATTCGGTGCATCTCATATTTGAAACGGTGCGCTTGACCCATTAAGAATTAAATTCGCCACGGGTCGCACCTAAATGTAACGAATGTGGTGATGCAGTAATCAATCAGGCTGATTAGTTATTTTTAAAGTATAAACAAATTTGCCTTTCTGGTTAACCATTCCACTACTGACGCAACACCAAAGAATTACCTGTAATTAAAATTTAGTTAGACCTCTTCATGTTCAGCAACGAGCTTAACGCAGAACAAAATGCGATCGCTAGCCACGTAGAAGGCGCAATTTTGGTACTTGCTCCGGTTGGTACAGGCAAAACTCGTGTTTTAGCAGAGCGGGTTTTATGTGCAATTAATCAGGGTATCTCTCCTCAACGAATTCTATGCCTGACCTTTACCAATCGAGCTGCCAAGGAAATGAGCGGGCGATTATCTCAGTATTGTCCAGAACAACTACAGCACCTAACAATTAAGACTTTTCATGGTTTGTGTGCCTCCATACTACGCATGGAAGCTCGTCAGATTGGACTGCCAACAGATTTCGTGATTTATGACGATAATGATTGTCTCGAATTGGTTAAGGAAGTTTTCCATGTATTGAAAGATAGAGATGCCCAGCAGTTGTTTTCTAGCTTAGTTAAGTGCAAAATTCAGGCTGAAAAATATCAATTATCTCTAGATAATCTGGTTGAAAATCTATATGCCCCATTAGGGAATAACTACGCTCAACGTGCTGCTCAGTATCAAACTATCCTTCAAAAGCGTCATGCCTTAGACTTTGCAGATCTGATATTTTATGTTCGTCTCATGGTACACCATGAACCAGAGATTAGCCAACGTTGGGCAGATAAGTTTGATTTTGTTCAAGTTGACGAAGTTCAAGACACCCATCTGTCAGAGTATGGTATTGTCAAGCACTTGGCTGCCAACAGTGGTAATTTAGGGATGATTGGAGATTTAGATCAGACGATTTATGAATGGCGAGGCTCTGAACCAGAGAAGGTAGTTAAACAATTTTATCATGATTTCAATCCTACAAGCTATTCTTTAACCTGGAACTATCGAGCAACAAAAGTCCTGCTTAATGCTGCTTCTGGATTTGCCGATTCCTTTGAAAATCGACAAACAAACATTACACCAGCGCCTGAGTGTAAAGATGGTGAGTTGATTCAATTCCATTTAGCAAATAATGAGTGGAAAGAAGCAGAGTGGATTGGTGAACAAATCCAGCAACTAGCAAGTAAGCAAAAGGATTTTTTTTATAGTCGAGTAGCAGTTCTTGCTCGTAACCATAAACGCACAGAGATTATCAGTCAGATATTGGAACCCATGGGTATTCCTTGTATTACAGTTGAGCGATTCCAATTTTTCATGCGACAGGAAGTCAAAGATGCTCTTGCTTACCTACGTCTGATTATAAATCCTTTTGATGCAGGGGCAATGCGTCGGATGTTGCTACGTCCAAGTCGTGGAATTGGTGATGGGACGATTAAAGCTCTTCTTGAAGAAGGCAAAAATTGTGGCTTTAGTTTAACTGACATGGTATCAAGCCGCACATTTACAGATGGAGATCCTTTTAGTGAACTTGTAAGCGCCTATTCATCTGGAGTCGTAACAGTTTTTGATGTGGAAACAACAGGGTTTTCAGTGAGTCAAGATGAAGTGGTTGAAATTGCAGCAATTCGTCTAGTTGATGGGAAACCACAAGCTAGATTTCACGCTTATATTACTAATACCGTTAGCGTTGGTGACTCGGAAAGAATACACGGACATAGCGATCGCTTTTTGGCAGAAAATGGTAGAAATGCTAAGGATGTATTTGGTGAATTCTTCAAGTTTATCGGGGATTCTCTGCTAGTTGGACACAATGTGGGCTTTGATATTAAGATGGTGGCAGCTCAAGCTCAAAAAGCTGGTGTTAGTTATCCAAAAAAGCTGCAATGGGAGGACACCCTAGAACTAGCGAATCGTTTCATTGAATCTGAACGCTACAGTTTGGAAGTTTTGGCAGAGCATCTCAATCTTACCCACCTACCTAGCCATAAGGCAATGGATGATGTGGAAACCACGATTGATTTGTTGGGGCTACTCATACCTTTGGTGGAACGAAGAGCGGATTATCGTCAAGCTTTAGTGTACCGTTATGGTGAGCTATTTGAAGGACTTGCTGAACAGGTAGAGCACTGGCGCGATGTTAGCCAATCATTAAGACCTTCCGATTTGCTGGATAAATTATTGGTAGAATCTGGACTATACAATTATTATAAATCTGAAAAGAAACGCCTGCAAAATATCCACCATCTTTTAGGGTTTTTCCAAGCACAAGACGATCTAAATTTGCACCCTGACACAGCTTTACGTAGCATTCTTGAATTTACCGCTCTTGCTAAAAACTTAGATCGAGTTTCTCAAGACAATAATCAAGTTCCAATTATCACAGTTCATCAATCCAAAGGTTTAGAGTTTGACAGTATTTTCATTGCCGGTGCTGTTCAAAATGAATTCCCTAGTTATTTTAGTATTCGCGATAATAATCTTGAAGAAGAAAGGCGGTTGTTTTATGTAGCTATGACTAGGGCAAAACAGAGGTTATTTATATCAGCTTATTCCCAAGATGCCAGCGGTTTTTCCAAAAAAATTAGTAACTTTATTAATCAAATCCCAAAGGAGTGCATTCAGTGACTGAACAACCACGTACATATCGTCGTTTTCATCCTATTGTTGCCGATGCTTACACTGCTGTACATGAGTGGCTTGATGGTATTGAGCTAGCCAAGGGATACAAATCAATAGATCCTCGTGGAAAGTGGCAAAAGATACTACAAGGAGAAGATCTAAAGAGTGTGGCTTTTCAGTATTACTATCTTTTCCCAACACACTACTTTAAAGCTGCACACATTTTAGAAAATGTGATTGGAGAAGACAGATTAATAAGCTGGCTTAGGCATAAGCAAAGATTGTGCATTCTAGATATTGGATGTGGTGCTGGAGCCGGTACTGCTGCTTGTATCGAAGCAATACTTACCCTGAAAGAACAAGATAAAATTCCAAATGATGTCAAAATTTTTGCTATTGGTGTAGATCCAAATAAATTCTCAGTTCTTCTTTACAAACAACTCATGCAGAAATGTCAATCTTATACTTTAGAGACAATAGGGCTTGATTTTAAATGTGTTCAAAGTGGATTTCCAGAAGCTACTCTTGGGATTATCCAAAATCTTAAAGAAGAACTTGATATCTTAGAATTACCTTGTATTTCAAATCTTTTAACAATTCAATTAAATGTTATTTCTCCACTAAGCCAAGTTTTCAGAAACCAAGAATCTGATTATAATGCCTTGCTGGAGATAGATCCTGAAATGTGCAAGTTTATTACAGATATTCCTGAGAAATTTGGTAATGCTGAGGCTCAGGCTTATAAGGAAATAATTGAGGATGTTCCAGTTGATACAATGCATGTTTTAACTATTGCAACTAAAAATATTGAAAAACATGTTCAAAGAAATACTGATAGTGAAATAACTTTGGAAGAACGAGTTAGAGAAATGGCATGTACTTTTAGAGTAAGTATAGGAAAGCGTCATACAGTTGAACAAATATATAACGCTAATAACGAAATATATTTTATTAATCCTAAAAGTAGCTATTGGAGAGATAATCAAGGCATCATAGAGTATAAAACAAAATTATTCTATGCTGATTTTCAGACAATATCGAGTGCAGATCGAGCAGAAGATAAAGATTGGAATGAAGTTATCAGTCCTGATAATCTCAACTTAGCCTGGGCCAGGGCACGTCGCAATCTCTTATCGGAGTCTTTATGTGATGAGACTGAATTGCGTCTTTTTGAAACTAATTTAGATTCAAATATTGCCAAATTACAAGAACAATTATGTGCTTATGCTAGTGATGTTGCCTTAGTAGATCAAACCATCTCTTATAAATTTTCTAAGAATGTGGAAAAGACTCGTCCAAGAGGACTGTCACGAATTGAAGAAGAAATTTTATCCGTCGCAATTATTCAGAAATTAGGTGACAAGTCATCTCAACTAAGAGGTAGTAGCTACGCCTACAGAATCTCTGGTAAACAACGAGATACAGAATATCTTTATGAGTATTATTTTAAAGCTTATCGTAATTACCTTAAAAAAGCACGTGGTAGTGCTAAAAACTATCCTAATGGGGCAATTTTAAGAGTAGACATTGAATCATTTTATACAAAAATTATTCAAGAAAAGCTTTGTCATGAACTTTATAGGGAATTAACAGAAAGCGAACGGGTACGTTGGCTGATTAGGTTATTACTTTCTAAAACTATTGATGAACATGAATTAGGTCAGGGGATTACTCAGGGAAATATTGGTTCGGCCTTTTATGCAAATATTTATTTAACTTCAGTGGATGCCAAATTTGGCAGTGGTAATGAATGGGGAGTTGAACTACATCGTTATGTAGATGATATGATTTTCGTCATTCCCAACCCAGAAGATATGGATATAATTGAAAATACTGTAAAAGATGAGTTACAAAAGCGAGGACTAAATCTCAACGAAAACAAAACAGAGAGAATATACGAGGTTTCTTCGTTTTTAGAGAAATCTGATCAAGATCAACGTCTAGATAAATTGAGCGATCGCTTTGATTGTGTGGTCAACCCACTGTGGATAATGAATTTAAAACACCGCGATATTTTTAAGAGTTACTTTCACAATGATGAACTATGGTGGCATCATATTCATCATTATCAACAATGCCTAAGAGAGATAAAAATTTATATAAATGATACAGATCTAAGTCACAAAATATATAAGTATTTGTATAATGACAAAAGCCGTGAGCGAGACTTGGCAAAACAGAAAGACGTTTTTGGATTAGAAGGAGAATTAAAGTATACACAACCGCCAGATGATGAATCTTTTCAGGCAATTCGTCAGTGGTCTGCTTCTTTTCTTACTTCTAATAATGTTTGGAGTGAAAATAGAGATAATTTGCGTAAAGACCTAGTAAAATTATTCGAGGATAGCTGGCAAGAACTGTGCGAGTTAAATGGTAGTAATCCAAATCAGACACGGAAATTGGAGAGAGATATTCGTTTTGCCCTCAATAGGCTTTCTATTTTAGGACTTGAGGATATAATTAGCACCTTAATGGATATTTTGCGCCAAGCTTTTTGGATTATTCGCAATCCCATCAATGTGCTGGAGAATCTAGCCAAGCAAGGCTATCTAGCTGAAATCAGAAGCTTACTGACACATTATCAAAAGCTTGATCAGCCTGTTGAGTATCTAAAAGCAGTTACAATCAGAGCAATGCGCTTCCTGCCAAATATCGATGCTCAAGAATGGGAATTGATTGTTAAATTTGGTACTAGTTTAGAGAGTTCAGTTAGTTTTACAGAAAAGCTGATGGCAACTGAAACCTGGTTATATCTAGGGCACAAATATAATAACTTTAAACAAAACGATCATATTAAAGCAGTAAAGAATGCTCTTGACTCTGAACCACCAGAAAGATTACAGAAAAACTATCTATTGATTTTGGGACAGTTTGAACCTAAAGCTGTTGAACAGTTCCAGGTTAATAGAAATGATCCTATGCTCGTTAGTGCTAAAAATCTTGCTCTTGAAGGTAATCCATCTGCCATATTTGATTTACCAGAGCCTAAAATCATTCGACAAAAGTACTACAGTGGACAAGCACCAAATGATAGTGATCAAGAAGTGTATTAAGGAACTGTAGCCTAGACAGGTAGAGAAAACTAGCAACAGTCATACTCTATAATCGGTTTACCATCTTCTCCTTGCACCTTATGTCTAGCAAACATGGCTAGAACCTTCAGCTTTATCTGCAAACTCTAACCCCCTAGCCAAACACTAAGCTAAAATAGCAGGTAAACCCTTGTCAATCATCCCAGCACAGGTACTTTGATAGTCGTACTCCACGATAGTCTCGCAATCAAACCCTAATAAATAGGGATAAAACAGTATTTAACGGTATAAAACCGACATTGACCTTTTTCTAGCACTAGAGTATACTGAGGAAAGAAGACACCCTAGTTGATGATGCCCAAAAAAGTAGGAGTAACAAAGAAGATATCAACTCAGATTGTCCCAGTAGTAGGGATGACTGAATCGGTTGAGGCTGAGTTACTATCTACTATGAAAAAGCTGGGCATTGTTCGGGCTGAGTCTTACAACAAGCTAGGAAGCATCAACTATTGGAGATTAGACTGGAAAAAGGCTATTCCGGAAGTAAAAAGTTTTAGAACTCCCGATACCTTGGGGCTGCCTGCCAAATTAATGGACTGGACTATCAATGATGTAGCGAAAGCCATTACAGCTCAACAAGCTGCCTGTATCGATGCAGTTATAAAAAAAATTTACAAAAGGTTTTCTGGGAAAAAAGATCAAAAGACTAGGAAAGAATTTTGCAAGCAGCTTAAGACCTTAGCTTTTATAAAAAATCCACTCCTTCATAGACTTGTTAGAAAACAATTTCAGAGAGGACATTCTTGGGTCAAAAATCAAATAGTCTATCAACAAGTAGGATATAACTGTAAGAGACTTTCTCAAAATAATTACCAGCTAGAATTAGCTGGCCTTACTAGAGGAAAAAGAAATAAAATAATCGTCAAGTCTAATCGAAAAATAAAAGGTCAGATTAGACTAATATACAATCAATTATTGCAAAAGTTTGAGGTTCACTTTTTAGTAGATCATGGCAATGTTAGAATCCCTGCTGAACGTCGCAGCATAGGGCTAGACAAAGGATACACCGAGGCTTTTTATGATTCAGACGGCCAGACCCATGGAAAAGGACTAGGCAAAGCAGCCACCCAAAAATCCGATCGTATCTGCGAGAAAAACAGAAAGAGAGGAAAACTCTGGGCACTCCACAGAAAGCTCGAAAAAATAGACCCAGTGAAGTCTGCTCGGGTATTAAAAAACAATTTAGCTAGAAAAACAGAAAATAAGTGTTATAGGCAGAACCAATCAGAGATTAAAGCCATCATAGGAGCAGCCTCCAAGTCTGTTTTTAATGGTGAGTCATTAAAAGTATTTGCTGAAGATTTAACACAACCAATCCGAAATAAACGCCAGTCCAAACCTCTGTCTCGTAAGCTCAATAGTTGGATGAAAGGAGAGCTTCGAGATTCATTACAGAAATGGGCTAATTGGACTAGCTCGGTTGTTACAGAAGTTCAACCTAGTTACACGTCGCAAGTTGACTCCAGGAATGGAACCCTTCTAGGGAAAAGGACTGGGGACAACTTTACCGGATTTGATGGGGTCGTGTTACAGGCTGACTACAATGCTGCCAGAAATATTCTTAGCAGAGGTACGGATAAGGATATCACCCGGTACATGAGTAAAACCGAGGTGCAGGCAGTGTTATTGCGTCGTACCGCGCGTTACTTGAAAGGTATGGGACTGAGTCTACTAGATGCGGTTGAGCTTGGCTGGCTTGACTGTAAGCATACTAAAACTCGGGCTTTTAAGCAACTCCTGGTCGAGATGCCAGGAACGCCTAGATAGATGAGCGGCAGGCTTAACTCCAATTGCTGAATGACCGCTCCTCACTCAGGCAACAATAAAATGAACCTTGACCGTTTTATACCGGATTATCCCGATTAATTACGGTTTAAGAGTATCTCGTACTCCACTAGCGGCAAGATTACCTAGTTTGTGTCACTATCATAGATAACATAAGTAGGATTAGCTGATCTGTGGTGGGCTTCTGCCACCGAAGCTACATTAAAAATGCCCTTGAGGGAAGCATTTAGAATCTGGCTACTCCGTTTACGAAGCACTATCGATCCGTCTGGTTACAGAGCAGCATTAATTTGCTTGTATGGAAGGTTAGGAACTTTACTGATAGAACTAACTCTTGGACAATAATGCCTTATAGAGCGCAAGCTTCTCAACTTCAATAAAAATTCAAAACTTTAATACCAAGAATCTGACCTATGCAAATCACAATCGACCTACCTCCAGATCTCGAACAAGACCTCATCCGCCAAGCGGTTCAATCAAATGTCCCAATCCAAACCCTCGTTCTGCAAGGGTTACGCCAGCTAATCCAAACGGCACCTAGCTCTATTCCCCAGTGGTCGGATCTCGTCTTGTCTTATGAAGGAATTCCTGATTTCCCGGCTTTCGAGTCCTATCGTGATCAACTTCTGCCACCTCGTGAACCGGAATTATTCTGATGCGATATCTTCTCGATACTTGTGTCATCAGCGACTTCATTAAAGGTGAAGCTGGTTTACAGACCGAAAACTCGCGGCAGCTATAAACATGCTGGAGTGGAAGAGCTGGAGTTTTTGATCGAGTTTCAGTGAGATATTCCCCAAGTAGCGGAGAGTTTGGCTGCATTGCAAGTCGCTTTACTGGCGCGTCATCTTTTTGCTACGCGATCGCGCAGCGTAGCCCTTCGGGCTAATCGCATTCTCCCAAGACTGACCAAGCCCATTGGAATAGCATAGTACGTCTATAACTGCCTGCATTGTAATATTTCTTTACTAAAAATGATTATTATTAACAATAAAAATAATCATTATCACCATATACTGTTCCCTGGGAGGTTCAGCCAACTAAGTGTGAACCTCTGATCACTATTTTGTTCATTAGGGATATTCAGGAAAAGCCTATGTCACTGAACATTACTCCAGAGCTGTTGAAGCAGGCACAGGAGGGTGAGGTTAATCAAGAAGCTTTTATTGACAGCATTAGGCAATCGTTACCTTATGCCTTTGGAATTGTGGAAGACCTGGCCAAGCGCTTGGCACAGGGTGAAGCGGAATGGGTAGAGCATTCGGTACCACCACCAACTGAACAAGATCGAGCCCAGCTATTGCGGATGATCGGTGGGGATGCGATTCGTGGTGCAGTGGAACGTTATTTTGGGATCAAGTTAGCCTTTCAAAACTGCCACAAAACCGCTATATTTCGTCCAGAAGCTTTAGAATCACCGGCTTATCAGGACTTTATTTCTATTCGCAGTCAAATTCTGAACCAGACACCAGAACTGATCGATTGCTAAAACGGGGCCAGAGGCTCTAGCTACTAGAGCCTTCCTAGCCTTTCCACTCTGATTCAGGAATATCTGCACTCACAAATATATTCCTCAGTGTTCCAATCGGTAAGTCTCGTCCTTTGTGATAAGGAACAATAACTTGAAGGTTTTGTTGAGAGTTACGCCACTTCCGATGGCTACCCTTCTGGCTAATCAGATCGAAACCGTACCGAGCAAGGATGGTCTCAACTTGTCTAGCATTCATTCGGCGAATCCGATCGCCCATTAGATACTAACCTCACAAGTCACAGAACCTTCCGGTAGCTCAAGGGGGGTAGGTTCAAGGTAGAGTTCAATAGCCTCACGCATATTTTCTATTGCTTCTACTTTCGTTTCACCACAGGAAATACAACCAGGAAGTTCGGGGCACCAAGCTGCCCAGTCTCCGTTATCTAGATCAGGCTCAAGAATTACTCTCCATTTCATCAGACTTATCTCTAAACTCAGTATTAAAATACTAATGTGATCGAAAGCATCAGCGATCAACAAATAAGCTGAATGGTTAGTGCTGATCGCTGACAGCTAAACTAGAATAGAAGATTAAATAATCTAATTGGTAATTCAATTAGGTTGAAAATACCGCTAGCAGGTCTCGAGATCCTTTCAACATTGTCCGCAGTTTTTGCGACACCATCCCGTTTAACAATAATCACATCATTAGGCTGCAAGGTGGGATTAGTTTCCTCGTTAACTGGAGCAGTAAAATCGATTTGAATTTCTCTTTTTTCAACTGTGCCATTGCGATTCAGGCGAACTAATTCCACAGAACCCTTTTCAGCACGAACGTCATCAAATCCCCCAGCAGCAAGCAACGCTTCATTCAGAGGAGCATTGGGCTTGACTTGGATATTACCAGGTTGTTTAACTTGACCAACCACATTGACCGGAATGGCATCAGCAGAAAGGTTGGAATCTGCTAATGCCAATGCTACCTCTGGAGCAATTTCGTCAGCTTTGGTCACAAGAATTGTATCTCCCTCCTTTAAGAGGATATCCTGAGTTAGGTCACCCTGTCGCAACAATTGCCAAAAATCCAAGGCAATTTCTTGTTGTGTACCCCCTTGGGTCAAACGTCGCACTTTAACCTGGCGAACATTAGCGTCTTGGGTAATGCCTCCAGCGATCGCGATCGCTTGGGTTACAGTTGGTGGTGCATTAGTGCTACGGATATCAGCACTACCAATGTTAATGTTGTTATTACCCAGAGTTTCTCCCTTGACCACATAAGCTCCTGGGTTAACCACTTCCCCCACCACAGCCACTTGAATGGGACGGCTGGCATTAGCGGCAAAACTGGCATTGGATAATTGACGAGTTTCCTCTGGGTTGATAGCAGTAGTAGTTCGGAGCAAGATTTCATCCCCATCTCGCAAGGTCACATCCTGCCTAATATCACTTCTATTAATCAATTGCTGGAGATTGATATAATAAGTATTGCGCTGCCCAGAGCTTTCACGACGCCGGAGTTCTACTTGCTTAACGTCTGCTGTTAGGGTAGCTCCCCCAGCCAAATTAATGGCTTGAGTCAGGGAGGGGAATTGCTGTCCTTCATTCAGACCCATGGTGTAGGCTCCAGGGCGACTCACTTCCCCAGCCACGGAAATTTTTAAAGGACGGGCTTTGACCAGACCCAAAGAAACGACTGGGCGTTTGATGTAAACAGAGAAGGCACTGGTAACGAGTTCGCTAGCTTGATCAAGGGTTTTCCCTCTGACAAATACACTACCAATCAAGGGTAAGTTAAGGGAACCGTTCACCAGTACTTGATACTGACCACTGTATTCATCAACATCAAAGATATTCATGGTCAGAACATCTCCAGCATCAAGGGTATAAGGTCTATCTGGTGGTAAAGAGTTACGCACAGGTGGTGTGGCGGCTGATACAGTGTTACCCTGATTCACCTGAACGAAGTCAGCAATGGATGGTGGAGCTGGTACCTCCTTCGGGGATGTTTGAGCTGGTACCTCGATCGGGGATGGTGAAGCTGGTACTTTGATTGAAGGAATTTGAGCTAGGGTAGGTGTAGGTAGAGTAATAGCAGAAACCACCAGTAAGCTTACACCCACAACTGGTCTAGTCAGTCGTGGTGTAATACTGTGATTCTTAGCAATTTCGCTAAATATATCAAGGGGTCTGTTTTTCCCTGGTTTAACTGTATTGATCATAAACATATTGACTCTTGCTAGATAAAGACACAATAAATTGTTCAGAAAATCCGGAATATGTTGTCACTCAAGCCACGTCACGACTGTGTTTAGGGTTGTTTAGGGTTCATTAACGCTTATCTTGGCCTGTCATTTGTAATTGGTAATTCGTTATTAGTTGTAGAGGGACATTCTTAAAAAGCCGTTATCGGTTTGTTCTACTTAGAGGATACTCGTAGCTGGAAAGTTCCCCATCTGACCAACTGCTGCTATAAGGAATTAGTCATAGTTAATTATTAATACCTACATAATAGCACTGACGCCAATCTGTTCCTCTTTGTCAACTCTAAGTCAGCAGGTTATAATTAACTAGTAGCTTGCCATTCATCAAGGCAGAAGGGGGTCTTATTTTTATTTTGTGACGATTTAAAATAGAACTAAAGTTATTGAATAATACAATAGACTTCGTCCCTGTTGTCTCAAACAGGTAAAAGGTAATAATAATTGGCGAAAACCGTATTCTAAACAAAACAGTTTTTAAATAAGAGTTATCATCAAAGATAATTCTAAGTTATACTATAAGTTATGGTTCGATTTCCCTATAATTGATTTAATCAGCTTCATCCTATCTATATTTAGAGCTTGCATCGGGTTTAAAGCTTGCAGATATTAACGTTAATATTTCATTCAATTTATACTTATTTATACTATCCATAAATAAATTATAATTACCAATACCTTAACGACAATCTCGGATAATTAACTGAATTTAAAAGACTGTCGTTGTTGAGGGCTATAAATTCGCATTATTCTTCTTTATTTATTGTACACATCGATTCGTGATATCTAACATGGATAGTTAATCGTAACATGACATGAATCGTTTATTTCCTGAGAAAAGTTAATGAAAAAGGCACTGGTTTGTGGAGTATCTGGTCAGGATGGAGCGTATTTAGCAAAGTTGCTCTTAGACAAAGGCTATACTGTCTGTGGCACGTCACGGGATGCTCAAATGTCCTCCTTTAGGAACTTGGTGTATTTGGGTATCCGAGACCAAATTAAGTTGGAATCAATGACACTCACGGATTTTCGTAGTGTATTGCAAGTGCTGACAAAATTCCAACCCTATGAAGTTTATAACTTGGCTGGGCAAAGTTCAGTGGGGTTGTCTTTTGGACAACCGGTAGAAACCCTAGAAAGCATAGCGACTGGCACGATTAATTTATTAGAGGCAATTCGCTTTACTGGTGCTCCCATTAAACTCTATAACGCTGGTTCTAGTGAGTGCTTTGGGGATACTGGAGAACAAGCCGCTGATGAACAAACCCCCTTTCGTCCCAGAAGTCCCTATGGTGTTGCTAAAGCAGCAGCGTTTTGGGAAGTAGCTAATTACCGTGAAGCCTATGGTTTATTTGCCTGCTCTGGTATTTTATTTAATCATGAGTCTCCCCTACGACCAGAAAGATTTGTTACCCAAAAAATTGTCAGTGCTGCTTGTCAGATTGCTAACGGTAGTAAAGAGAAGCTTCGTTTGGGCAATATGGCAATTAAGCGTGACTGGGGTTGGGCTCCTGAATATGTTCAAGGAATGTATTTAATGCTACAGCAAGACCAGCCAGATGATTATGTAATTGCAACAGGGGAGAGTTATAAATTAGAAGATTTCGTGGCAACGGCGTTTGCTACAGTTGACTTGGACTGGCAAGACCATGTGGTGACCGATAGCAAATTATTCCGACCAACTGATTTGGCTTTAGGGAAATCTAACCCAGGTAAGGCAAGGGATAAGTTAGGCTGGCAAGCCCAATACAAAATGCCGGATGTGGTGCGAATGATGGTGGAAGCTCGGTTGGAGAGTTTGCCTAAATAAAGGCTTGCACGGTTGGATTCAAAGGTTAAAGGGTAAAGGGTAAAGGGGAAAAAGGGACTGGGGACTGAGACGGTGATCTAACTGGTGCTGCTGATATAACTCTGTCCCCATCACCCCATCACCCCATCAC
>WTKN01000173.1 GCA_011524395.1 Moorena sp. SS36440bin_2 | reverse complement strand
AAAATAAAAAATAAAGGTAATGCTGTTATCACAGTTTAAATGCATAACAGCTTAGTAGACTAAGATAGCAACTTGCCAGGGATGCCAATCCCTGGCCATAGGTCAAAAATTAGGAGAAAGTACGATGTCTAAAATCTAAAACCTAAGTTGGTATGTTGTTGATTTTGTGAACAGATAGTCAAGAATCCTAGGGCTCTTGACTATGACAAGAAATAATTCGGTCAAGGATTGGAATTAACCAGAACTTGACCGAATTTTTTTTATTTTGATCATTAATGAAACAGTGCGTAGGGTGTGTTAGGGGCGGGCTTGTCCTCATGTTCAACCTCTTCGCCCCTGAAACCGCCCCGTAACGCACCACCCAAGAAATTGTGGTCATGTCTTGATGCAATAGTTCTTTTAAAACACCTACATCACCTATATAACCCATTTTACCTATTACGACAATGCAATAGTTTTTTTGACATCCCATACCTCCCACACCTCCCTTAGCATCTTTTTAAAAATCGTGTTACGATAACAATATCGTTAAAGCAATGGTTTTACCGCCATGATGATTTCTACCGCACAAGCCGCTGAATTACTAGGTGTCTCTGCCACTCGCGTCCGTTTCCTGTTGAGCAAGGGTAGAGTCAAAGGAGCGTATAAGGTCGGTAGAACTTGGGTGATTCCTTTATTTGACGGCATGCCAGTGGTCACCCCCGGCACTCGTGGACCGAAGCGGAATTGGTCAAAGCGTACAAATTACACTAAGGCGGTAATCCACGTTAATCAAAAAGTCATTCGCCAAAATCACAACAACGGCGAACGCAATCCCGTGATTACCGTAAAACGCGGGTCTAAAAATATTTATGGTCATACTGTTGAAGTCAATGGCCCTTGTCGAGTTATGTATCGCCCAGATAATCCCCTCAATTGTGGAGCACGGGTATGGATTGAGACGATTTCTGATTTTAAGGTGAGTTAGTTCTCGACAACACTTACAACACTTGCAATCTTGCTCCCTGCTCCCTCAAATCCAAAATGATTCAAGCCTTACCCAAACCAGTAACATTTGATCAATTTATTGATTGGTATCCAGTCAATTCAGAAAGGCGCTACGAACTGCATGATGGGGTAATTGTCGAGATGCCAAAACCAACGGGAATGCATTCAGAGGTAGCCGGGTTTATAGGAGGTGAACTGTTTTTAGAAATTCGGCGCTGTCAATTGCCTTACTTTATTCCCAAAGAATGCGTGATCAAACCACAAACAGAGTCTGGATATGAACCAGATGTAATCGTTTTAGACAAGCAAAGGGTTACTGATAACGAACCACGCTGGAAAAAAGAATCGATAATCACACGGGGGTATTCTGTTCGTTTAGTCGTCGAAGTGGTTTCAACAAACTGGAGCGACGATTACGCTTTAAAACTGGAAGATTACGAATCTTTCGGAATTGCTGAATATTGGATTGTTGATTATTTGGGTTTAGGCGGTAGGCGATTTATCGGTAATCCTAAACAACCTACGTTATCGGTTTACCAATTGATAGATGGCGAATATCACGTTAGTCAGTTCCGAGGAGCGAACCGTATTTTATCGCCAACTTTTCCAGAGTTACGGTTAAATGCTGAACAGGTTTTTGAAGCGATCGCTTAATCGGTATTGATTAATCATGGAATGATTTGAATAGTTTTGTAGAACGGGCATCTTGCCCGTTTCATTTTCGGGCAGGCAGGATGCCCATTCCACTGATATTCATTCCGCGCCTCAGCAATTAACCATTAGGATTAACTGTTGTGTCTACGCATCTGTTTATTATCCTCCCATACCTCCCACACCTCCCACACCTCCCATACGATCCACACTATTTCGCAGTTATCATCAATACTCCTGACTAGCTTGGGGGGAAATTGCGAGTTAATTTGGAATAACCTGACTAGTTATTGTAACAATATGAATTTAAGATTTGGTTAATTAAAGGTAAAATCAGGTGGACATTGGGAGTAGAGATAGTAATTCAGATGCTCAAAGTAGGAACCTTAGTTCGAGTGATTTATCCTGAGTATGTTGCGGGTCTTTCGGGTCGTATTGAAGCACAGGAAGAATCCGGTCGTTGGATAGTCAGATTAGAGGAAAATCCCTTTGAGCATAATGATCAACCATTTCTACTATCTCTAGATGAGTCAGACTTTGAAGTCATTAAGCCTCCTTCATTTTAGTTAAGCTAGTTATCAGATTTTCTAGTTATCAGATTTTCCATCTCCACCGACCATGAAACACCAGATAAATATAACTGAGTTCAAGAAAAACGTCAAAGCTGACTTTAACACCAGACCAAACTATGATCAAGGAAGCTTTCACCCTCGGCTAGCCAAGGGTCTACTAGAACTATCCCACCTGCAAACTGGACAACGAATTTTAGATATTGCGACTGGCACAGGTTTAGTAGCAATTCGTGCAGCCAAAATTGTCGGTTCTACTGGAGCTGTTGTCGGTGTAGATATTTCCTCAGGCATGCTCAATTTAGCCCAACGAAAAGTTAAAGCCGAAGGTCTCAACAACATCGAATTTATAGAAGCAGATGCAGAAACTATCAACTTCCCAGATAATAGTTTCGATAGGATTCTATGTTCTTCAGCCATTGTATACTTAACAGATATCCCTGCTGCGTTACGGCAGTGGTATCGCTTCGTAAAACCAGGAGGATTAGTGGGATTTTCCTGTTTTGCAGCAAAAGCCTTTCCTACAGGGGGTCTGTTTCGAGAAAAAGCAGGAGACTATGGCATTGCAATTCCTAATCCCAATCAACCCCTTGGTAGTCCCGAGAAATGTCACCAGCTACTCACCGAAGCAGGTTTTCAAGACATCAAGGTCAAAACGGATCAACTTGGTTACTACAGCAGTGATACTCAAACAGTAGCAGCAAACTCTTGGCGGGGAAACTCAAAGAGTGCTTTTGGTGCGGAAGTTTTCCAACTTTCTCCAGAGAAATTAGCACAATTGAAAACTGAATTCTTTGCAGCCGTTGAGCAATTAGCCACAGCACAAGGCATTTGGATAGATATTACAACGTTTTTTGTTTGCGCTAGGAAATCGATAACATTTAATATTATTAAATAATCCCTCTATCTCAGCTAATGCGCTACGCGAACAGCTTATGTGCTACGCACACGCGTGCGCGTTCAGCTATCAGCGAACAGCTAATGTGAATGCTAATTGAGATCCGAACAGCTTTTGAATAAAATCAGCTGACTGCTGAGTGCTGAGTGCTGACTGCTTACCTTAGGTTGTTACAGGTAAAACGTTGCACTATTGCTATTATTTATTATTCTTTTTGTGCTTCCTCCACCACTGGTATTGATTCTGTAGCCTCTTGTGCTGAGTAGCCTGAAAATTTAGCCAATTGCTCTAAGGACAGCATACCTGGATAAAACCGACCATTAATTTCCCAAGTTGGAAAGCCTTTGATCTTCGCTTCAATGCATAAGTCAGTTTGGGAGGTTTCAGCCCTTGGGTCACATTCAATATAATTGATCTGCTTAAAAGCCTCACCAAACATTTGCTTCTGCTTTGTGCAATAGGGACACCAGTAAGCGCCGTACATTTTAGCACCAATTTTTTTCAAATGACCAGATAAAGAGGTAGCTGAAGGGGTAACTGGAAGTTCAGGAGCAGGGGATTCTAGGGTTAGTTTTGTAGGGGTAGAGGGTGAGGGTTCTCCTAAAGAGGATTCCGCAGCTACTGTCAGTAGGACAAGACTAGAAATCACCCAGACAGTCTTATTTAAACTAGGCATAAATATCCATGGGAGTTTAATGCTAGGTTTCGCGTTCATAGTTTGTAGGAGATATATTGGAATTATCCAGGGAATTAATCACTTCTTTACCGTTTTAACCTGATATTGTCAGAAACTACCAAATCTTGATTAACGGGACGTGGTGCATCTTAATGCATGCAATTAGGGAAAAATGCACCCGAAAATTACCACACTTACCATATTTACCACGCTTAAGACACTTACCACACTTACCTTCTTTTTTACAAATATGAGATGCACCCAAGCGATGCAGCGCGGTCTTGGGGAGGCAGCGCGGTCTTGGGGAGGCAGCGCGGTCTTGGGGGTTCCCCCCATGAGCGACTGCCGTGGTTTCCCCCGGAGACGAAACCTTAGACAGTTGAGCCTTTATGGTTGGTCGGCTATGCACAAAAGGGGTAAAACTTATTGATTAAGGCTCAACTGTCTTACGGTAACTTCTAACCATGAGCGACTGCCGTTCCCCCAGCGACTGCATCAAGACACGGAATCTAAGCTCTCTACTTTGTTTGCTTACTAGGCTCCCGGCCCATTAGCTGGCAAGCTAACCATGCCCACATAGTGTTGTATTTGGGTTGTGAACACAGGAATTGCAGAAAAAGGCTTGCATACAAAAGGCAAAAGCTAAGAGGGGTAAAGAGCTCCGGAGTTTTATTGTTCAATAAAAAAAACTCCATTAATATTTACATCTTATTTAGAAACCCTATAGGGATTAAGTTTAATGTTTACTTTTCTGGAATTCACCTCAGCATCAGTGAATTATCTAATAAGTATCAGTGAATTATCTAATCACTGATCATCACTCTTTTTCATAAATAGGCAACTATGGTTAAACGTTTGCTGACCAAAGACATGCTCGACTTTGATGCTCCCGATCAAGTCAAAGATGTTATTCAACCTGAAGGGCGTCCACCGGAAACAGACCCTACTCTGGGTATCCGTCCGGAATTAAGTAGTGAAGTTAACCAAAAGCCAGGCACTCCCCGACATCGACTGGTCACCATTGGTGATTCCCTCAGCCACGGCGTCCAGAATGGAGCAATTTTTAACACTGACCTATCCTATCCGATGATGATTGCTCAAGAAATGGGTTGGGAAGAACACCTGCGCCGTCCCAGCCAATATGGTGAATTGGGTGGATTGCCCCTGAATCTGGAGTATTTAGTTCGGCACTTAGAGCGACAGTTTGGTGACAAGATCGACTGGTGGGAATTAGGACCGGCTCTGTTTTCAATCCGCGCATTTATGGATGACTTAGAAGATTATTGGGAACGCGGTCCTGGTTGGCAAGGGGGCGTTGGCTCTACTGTTGCTATGGACAAAGGGATTAACCACAACCTCGGTATTTATGGGTGGAATCTCAAAGACATTATCTCTCATGACGCAGATACTCTCAGAAAGGCAATCCAGGAACCAACGGATCATCTATTGCGGCAAATTGTTGAGAATGGCAACGAACATGGGGCATTAAGGGTTTTGGACTCGGCGCGGGATTCAGAAGGTAAAGCACTTACCCCAGTCCAAGCTGCGGTAGCACTAGGCCAAGAAGGAAGTCTAGAAAACGGTGAGGGAGATGGTATTGAAACCCTGATGATCATGATTGGGGCGAATAATGCCATGGGCAGCATTGCTCAATTGCAGGTCAAATGGAGTTGCGATGGGCGTTTCGGCTTTGCCGACGCTACGCGAACGCGTAGCGTGGCCAAAGGCCTCAGCCCCGCTTTCAGCGATCGCGATTCAAATTCACCACAGCCCAATCAGCGACCTACAGTCTGGTGTCCGGAAGATTTCAAAGCTGAATGTGATCAAGTAGTAGAGCAAATCAAGCAAATTAAAGCTCGCCATGTCATTTTTGCTACAGTTCCCCATGTCACCATTGCGCCCATTGGTCGTGGAGTAGGAGATAAGATCGCTACTGGCTCGCGCTACTTCCCCTACTACACCCGTCCTTGGATTAGCGACAAAGATTTTGATCCTAACCGTGACCCGCACATTACCGCAGAACAAGCCCGAGCCATTGATAGCGTGATTGACCAGTACAACGACTATATTGCTGATGCTGTACGTCAAGCTCGAAAAGAAGGTCGAGATTGGTATTTATTTGAATTAGGAGGATTACTCGATTGCTTAGCTTATCGACGTTATATTGAAGACTCCGACTGTAGACCAGATTGGTGGACTCCCTATCAGCTACCACCGGAATTAGAAGCGCTTTCACCAGTACCAGATACTCGCTTTTTTAGATCCGATGCCACTGGTCGCACCAGCGGTGGTTTCTTCACCCTAGATGGTATTCATCCAACTACCATTGGCTACGGTATTGTTGCTCAAGAATTGATCACTCTTATGCAGCAACAAGCTGGTGTCAAGTTTTATCGCAAAGATGGTCGCACAGAGCGTGATGATCCAGTCAAGATCAATTTCCAGCGCCTGATTGCTATAGATACCCTGATTTCCGACCCACCGAAATCTTTATCGAGTAGTCTGAAATGGCTGGATTGGCTCGATCAGAACTTGCAGATTTTCCAGCGCTTACTAAGAAAGGGGAATTGAAGAATGAAGAATGTAGAATGTAGAATGCAGAATGTAGAATGCAGAATGTAGAATGCAGAATGCAGAGTGAACTCAATTCTCAATTCTCAATTCTCAATTCTCAATTCTGACCTGCTCTGGTAGCGCTAACCGTATCGCTTTCGTTAATACTCCTAGTCAAAGCCTAGGCAATTCCCGGTAACTCCTGGAAATCGCCAGCTAGGATGCAGACTTAGTTTTCTACGTTGGTTTGGTTATGACACCCAAGAGTGAACTCCAGCTTTTGGCTCTGTCGCTAATCATTAAGACAAAGGCAAAATGTGTGATTAGCCTAACAAGCCATTTCAACATTGTCGAGGATAACTTTACCGAATTGAGATGCACTAACCATGCAAAATTACGTATTTGTCATTGACGCAAACAAACAACCATTAAATCCAATTGCCCCAAAGAAAGCTCGCCGGTTATTAGATAAAGGTAAAGCTGCGGTTTTTAGAATGTATCCATTTACAATCATCCTAAAAACGGCTATCGAATATCCAATTGTCTCACCCTGTCAAGTCAAAATAGATCCTGGCAGTCAAATGACTGGATTTGCCTTAGTCCAAAACGGTCACGTTATTTGGGGAATGGAGCTAGAACACAGAGGAGGATTAATTAAGAAAAAACTAGAATCTAGAAGGGCTGTAAGGCGTGGGAGACGTAACCGCAACACCCGCTACAGAAAACCTAGATTCCTTAACCGTAGACGCCCACAGGGATGGCTGCCCCCTAGCCTAGAGCACAGAATTCTGACTACCCAGACTTGGGTAAAACGATTGATAAAATTCTGCCCGATCAATGAGATTTGGGTTGAAAGAGTTAAGTTTGATACCCAAAAAATGCAGAATCCTGAAATTAGTGGCGTTGAGTATCAGCAGGGGGAACTAGCTGGCTATGAAGTTAGAGAGTATTTACTTGAGAAATGGGGAAGGGAATGCACTTATTGCGGCAAGCAAAATACCCCCCTACAAATTGAGCACATTCACCCCAGCTCGAAAGGGGGAACTAACCGAGTAAGTAATCTCTGTTTGGCCTGCGAAAAGTGCAATATAAGAAAGGGGGACAAGTCTATAGAGGACTTCCTAAAAAAGAAGCCGGATTTACTCAAAAAGATTAAATCATTAGCTAAACAACCACTAAAAGATGCAGCAGTAGTTAACGCGACCTGCAACAAGTTAGTAAAGGTACTCCGAACTTTAAAACCTGTAGTTACTGGGACAGGAGCGCAAACTAAGTACAATCGCACGAAGCTAAGACTACCTAAGCAACACTGGATTGATGCTGCTTGTGTTGGAGGTATTGAGACTTTGATATTGAAAATTTCTCAGCCGTTGCTAGTAACCTGTAAAGGACAGGGTGGCAGGCAAAAGGCAGCTCTCAATAAATATGGCTACCCCACTAGGCACAACCCGTTAAAACCAATTAAAGGCTGGACTACTGGGGATTTAGCTAAGCACCAAAAACTAGGCATAGGCAAAGTAACCCCTAGAAGTAAAGGAAGTTTTGGATTTACTCCGTTGGGCACAAAAGGCTACAAAAGCTGCAAACCTCAGGACATATCAGCAATACATCGCAAAGATGGATACATTTACGGCTAATGCCTGTAAGTGCAAAGATTTGCCGGGGATTAAGCTTCCTAGGCTTTCCTGAATAGTTTGCAGCTCTATATTAACGAAAAGCCATCTCTTTCGTTAATAAGCGTATAAATTAAAATTTATATGATATAATCTAAAGCTGGAAAAAATCGGGTGAAAGGATCCAATAGGATGCTCAAGGTAAGCTTCAGAGTCACTCAGGTTTCGATAAACTGAATAAAAAATGCACTTGAGGCGATTATGACCCAAAACAATCGCTCCCCATGGGATGCTGGCAGATTCATAAAAACCCTAAGCTACTTTGAGGTTATCCCTTTTCTGAGCTGCCTACAGCGATTATTCACAGGTCGTGCCAATAATCAAAAATCGAGCCAAGGTAAAGACAAAGATATGGGAGTAATACTGGTAGCTGGGGCAACTGGCGGTGTAGGCAAGCGAGTGGTTCGCCGTCTGGTCGAGCAGAATTATCCTGTACGTGCCTTAGTTAGAGATGCCCAGAAAGCTAGGGAAATCCTTGGGGATAACGTGGAACTATTCGAGGCAGATATCACTATTCCAGAGACTTTGACCCCAGCACTGTACAAGAACATTATTGCTGTAGTGTGTTGTACGGGAACACGGGTGCAACCGGTAGAAGGAGATACCCCGAACCGGGAAAAATACTATCAGGGCATCAAGTTCTATCTGCCAGAAGTAGTCGATACCCCGGAAGTTGTGGAGTATCAGGGTATCAAGAACTTAGTACAAGCTGCAGCGGAGTACCTTGAAGCAGGTAAACAACTGCTATTTGACTTCCAAAACCCTTCCGATGACTTACAAGAAACCTGGGGTGCTGTGGATGATGTAGTCATGGGTGGTGTTAGCGAGAGTTCAATCCGGCTCGTCAACAAGGCTGCCCTGTTTACTGGCAATGTCTCAACAGCAAATTCTGGCGGCTTTGTGTCAGTACGCACCCGCAATCTCCCAACTCCCCTCAACTTAGCGGAGTACGAAGGAATAGAATTGCGAGTTAAAGGGGATGGTCAACGGTATAAATTTATATTGCGTAATGAATCGAAATGGGATGGTATTTCCTACTGCTATTCCTTCGACACCCAGAAAGATCAGTGGATGAATGTTTCGATTCCCTTTGCTGATTTGATTCCGGTATTTCGAGCCAAAACCTTGAAAGATGCAGCTCCTTTCAACCCCAGTGGCATCTGTGCTATACAGCTAATGCTGAGTAAATTTGAATATGATGGCGCACTGAACCCAAACTTTGCTCCAGGTTCTTTTGTCCTACAGGTGGAAACGATTAAAGCCTATGGGGGTATCACCAAGCCGCAATTCATTATGATTAGTTCAGCCGGGGTGACTCGTCCAGGTCGTCCAGGAATTAACCTCGATGAAGAACCACCAGCGGTACGAATGAATGACCAACTGGGAGGAATTCTAACCTGGAAACTGCGGGGAGAAGACGCAGTTCGTGACAGTGGAGTTTCCTATACTATCATCAGACCTTGTGCTTTGACAGAAGAACCGGGAGGTCAAGCCTTAGTGTTTGCTCAAGGAGACAATATCCGAGGTAAAGTAAGTCGGGAAGATATTGCTGAACTTTGTGTTCAGGTACTAGAGCAATCCAAGGCTTGTAATGTCACCTTTGAAGTGAAAGAGTCAAGTGATGGTTTGCGAGACTGGCAAACTCTTTTTTGCGATATCAATACCGACAGCAATTAAGTATAAGGCAATTAGAATTTAGAATTGGTAATGTGCGAATTTAGAATTTAGAATTGGAAATTTAGAACTTAGAGTTGAAAATTTCTTAATTCTTAATTCTTAATTCTTAATTCTTAATTCTTAATTCTTAATTCTGCCTTCTTAATTCTTAATTTTTAATTATTCTTAACTTGCCAGACGCTCCGATGCTTGAGATTTCATCAGGGTAACTAATTCTTGAAGTCCTCTCTTTACATGTCGCGTCACTGTCATCGGACTGACTCCAATTCGTTTGGCTGCCTCTTTGCGGGGGAGTTCTCGTAAGAAAACAAATTCTATAGCTGCCTGAGTTTTATCTTCTAGCTGACTCAAAGCACCGTGGAGCTGTTGTCGGTCTTCTTCCCAATAGTGTAAATTCTCTTCATAGTAATCTGGTAGAGTTTCTCCTAAAGTCATGGGTTGATCGACCTTCTGAGAGACCGTGGCATCCAAACTTAAAGGCAAACGATTTTGAACTGCCAACTTACTTTCCTGCCACTCTTGTAGGGATACATCCAAAGCCTTAGCAATTTCTTCATCTCTGGGGAAGCGTCCCAAGTTAGTTGCTAACTTTTTGCTGACTCTTTTCCCTGCCTGCTGCAGTTCCTGCCATCGGCGAGGAATCTTGACCAGAGAACCCCTGTCGCGCAAGAAGTGTAGCATTTCACCGCGAATGTAAGGCACTGCTAAGGAACTGAATGCACAACCTTGATGGGGGTCGAACCGCTCAATAGCACGAATCAAGCCGATGTAACCCATTTGCTCGAGGTCTTCATAAGGTTCAGCACACTTCTGGCTGACTATATGAGCAATCTTCCTCACTAATCCAGCATTTAATCTTACTATCTGATTGCGAAGTTGAATTGATGGATTTCGGTAATACGCAATCAGAAGTTCCATTCCTTGAAAACCAACAGACCCAATAGCCATTCTCAAAATATCCCAGAAGTGGAAACCTATTTACGACACGAGGCTTAGCCTAAGCAATTAATCTTCAACTCATTGTCATTAGAGATTCCCCTTTAGAACCATCGTCCTTTTACGGAAAAAACAAATTACCGTTTTTGTTTTCTCTGTACAATCACGCAGATTGCAAGACCAAGATATTGAAAAATCGCTATAAGGTCTTAAATGTGGTATAATATATAACGACGCGCAAGTGGCAACTAGCAAAAAGTGGCAACTAGCAAAGAGGATAAATAGTACTCTGTCAATTTAGTTTTGAGGGTTAGGGCAAGGTTAATGCTATTAGGTATTAAGTATTAGGTGTTAAGTATTAGGTATTAGGTATTAGGTATTTAGATATTAGGTATTTAGGTATTAGGTATTAGGTAAGCTAATGGGCTATCAGCTATCAGCTATCAGCGGTCAGCCATTAGCGCTACCCGCACGCTACGGGAATAGCTATCAGCTTTTGAATAAAATAAACACCATCTAGCGTGAGCCAAAAGCTGAAGGCTGAGGGCACCATCTGTAGAGTGGCCTACGGCCAATGGCACCTCAAGTAGTGGGCCGGGAGTGTCAAGGTGTTAGGTATTAGGTATTCGGAAAAAGTATAGTTTACCTCTCAATTAAATTTGAAGGGATTATTAGGAAGTCGGTTTTCCCACCTGCCACAAGATTGCAGATATCGTTCAAAATAGAAGTAGTTATAAATCAATGCTGATACTTTATCCGGAAAATTTTTGACTAACATCTCATGAGTAGCACTAGTAACTTTCGTCAAGCAATTCGTGAATCTCAAGGTCGAGCCCTAGTTGGTCCGAATGTTATTGCTAATGCCCTGCCTTACTTGGGTGGTGGACTAGTCTTAACTGCACTAGGTGTCTATGGTGGTTTGGGAGTGATTTCAAGCAACCCAGGGCTATTTATGACCACCATCTGGGTTGCCGTAATTGCCGAACTTATTCTTTTCTTCGTTGCCCGTGGTGTGGCTGAGAACGGAAACAACACTGTAGCTTTGCCTCTTCTAGCTACTTACAGTCTGTTGTCCGGCTACACCCTCAGTGGCTTAATATTCGTTGCCCTCGGAACAGGGGGTGTAGGCATGCAAGGCATTGCCATTGCTGCCTTTGGCTGTGGTGTGGCCTTTATGGCTGGCCGTCAAATTGGCTCTAATCTCTCTGATGAAGATGGCTTTGCTTTAACCAAAACCGTCCAGATGGGTATGATTGCCTTGCTGGTGGTCTTGGTGGCTCAGCTAGTTTTATCCTTCTTTGGTGTATACACACCCAGCTTTCTAGAAATTGCTATCTCTGGCATCGGTGTGGTTATTTTTGCGGGTGCGGCTGTAGTGGATTTCTTCATCCTGCCTCGCGCCTATCGTGATGACCAGTATCTACCTGCTGCCCTGTCAATGTATTTGACCTATATTAACTTGTTCGTGTTCATTTTGCGGCTGCTGATTGCTCTTAATGGTCGCGACTAAGACAGTGCAAGACTATAGAATCTGATCGGGGACGGTAATGCTGTACCCCGATTTTTTTTATTTGTAAGCTAGGGAATCGGGAATCGGGAATCGGGAATCGGGAATCGGGAATCGGGAATTGAGAATTGAGAATTGGGAATCGGAAAAAAATCTTCTAAGGGAGTGCAGTTTCTTCGACTGGACGTACAATTATTGGTGTATCACTTTGATCTGGGTTAAAGATGGCATCAAGAGCCTCTTTTAGATTTTGAGCCATAATAATTTGGTTTTGATAAACCACAATAACTCGCACTAATGTTGGCAGACTATTTTGCTCAGCTTCTATATACAATGGCTCAACATACAGTAACGATTGCTCGATGGGAATCACCAAAAGATTTCCCTGAACTGCTCTTGATCCTTTTTGATTCCATAAGGAAATTTGTTGAGAGATGACTGGATCTTGATTAATCAGGGCTTCAATTTGCTCTGGTCCATAGATTAGTTGTTGCTTGGGAAACTGATAAAGTAATAACTTGCCATATTGATCTCCATCAGAGCGACCAGCTAACCAACCAATTAAATTATTACGACCTGTAGGTGTATAGGGGTGGAGCAAGATAAATTCTTCTGATGTCTCCTTTTGCAGTTTCATGATAATGTAGTAAGGCTCTACTGGTTGAGATTGACCAGCATAGATTTCCTGGGGAATCCGCCACAAATCCTCTTGGTTGTAAAAGACCTGGGGGTCAGTCATGTGATATGATAACAAGCGCTCGGATTGGATGTTAAATAGATCAATGGGGTAGCGCAGATGACTCCGCAAGGTGGTGGGCATTGCATCCAGTGACTTGAAGAAATTGGGGAAAATCTTACTCCAGGTTTGAATAATCGGGTCTTCTGGGTCAGCTATGTAGAAACTAACATCGCCATTGTAGGCATCAATAACGACTTTTACGGAGTTACGGATGTAGTTAAACTGGTTGTCACCTGGGTCGGCATAGGGGTAGCGATCGCTTGTGGTGTAGCCATCCACAATCCAGTAGAGATAATTCTCATTGACCCCTGATTCGCTTTCAGAAGTATCAGCAATTACCAGGTAGGGGTCAGCGTCATAGCGTAAAAAGGGAGCGATCGCTTGAATCCGTTGGCGAATATTACGGCGGAACAGTAACTTTGTTTCGGGTGTGAAATTTCCAGTAAGTAACATCTGCCAGTCTTTGAGATACTGGGCAAACACTAACCGCCGCCAAAAGGAGTTTAGGCTAACACCATCAGTCCCATCGTAGGTGTTGTAAACGTTGTCGTCTCCACTGGGATAGTCTAATTCCTGAGTTTTGGTGGAGGTCATGATATAGTTATTGGTCAGTTCTCCGTAGTAAATCCGGGGTTGACCAATGGGGATACTATCACGAATCTCTGGAGAGGATGTATATAAGCTTCCTTTGGCCCCTTCATCTGCACCAGAACCGATGTCTTTAATAAAATAATATGGCAATCCTCCTTCTCCTACCTGATTCACGGCAGAGAGGGTAAAGCCATAGCCATGGGTATAGACTAAGTGTTTGTTAACCCAGGTTTGTGCTTGTTTGGGCACAGCATCATAGTCTAATTCCCTGGCAGCAATGAGTACTTGTTGTTTGTTAGTTTTTGTATTTAGTTTGAGGTTAGCAGGTTTAAGGTTATTTGGTTGAAGGTTAGCAGGTTTAAGGTTATTTGGTTGAAGGTTAGCAGGTTTAAGGTTATTTGGTTGAAGGTTAGCAGGTTTAAGGTTAGCAGGTTTAATGGTGTTGTTTGAACTTTTAAGATTCAACCAGTCCAGATTCAACCAGTCCAGATTGAAACTGGCAACATTCAACCTATCAAGATTCAACCCAGCCTTCAACCTATCAACATTCAACCCAGCCTTCAACCTATCAACATTCAACCTGCTATCAACATTCAACTTGCTAACATTCAACCTATCAACATTTAACCCAGCTTTAAACCCAGCCTTTAACTGGTTTGAATTAACTTTAATGGTGTAGCGATCAAAATTGGCGTCGGGAAATTTGTAGTAAAGTCTCAGTTGTTGCAACTGACGATTACTTTGTAATAAGGGGCGGGTATCCCACAGGGGAATGTTGTCGATGGTTAGGTGATTTTTTTCTAGATCGGTGCTGGTCAGATTACCTTGGGGGTTAAAGGTTTCAACTTCAACACTATCGAGGTCAAAGGCGGCTCTGGTTAGGGCAATAGTCCGAGCAATATAGGGTCGTTCTAAGGCTAACTCGTTGGGTTCGACTTTAAAGCGTTGCACTGCTGCGGGTAAGATTACCCCAGCAATCCCCCATATCCCTAGGTATAAGCCGAGTATCCACAATGCTACTGGTATTTTGGTGGGCAGGCGGCGTATCCAGACAATTGACCTCAAGAGTAACAACAGTGCGATCGCTAAGGCCAGAATGCTCAATCCGGTATTAAAGGGCAACTTGACTGAGACATTGGTGTAACCGGCACCGTAAGCCACACCACGGGTTGAATACAGTAAGTTGTACCGAGAAAGCCAATAGTGGAAGGCTGTGATTGCGGACACAGCAGACCCAAGGCCATACAGGTGCCGTAGTTGGTTTTGGGAAAATCCTGGAAATTTCCCATCTGAAAGACTATTACCCGAGGTTAAGTAAATTAGCCATACTGCCACTAGACCAAAGAGAAATAATCCCCCTAGCCAAAAATTCAATAGTTGCCATAGGGGTACACCAAATACGTAGAAGCCGATATCTTGTCTAAATAGTGGCTCGGTAGTGTTAAAGACAGTGGGATAGAGATACTCTAAAATTCTGCCCCATTGTTCTGAGATCACCATCGCCCAGGAAAAACTTAGTGCTAGGGCGATCGCTCTTAACCACAACTGAGCATTAACCATTAGCCCTACCATCACTGCGGAGATCATTCCCAGCTGCCAAACCAGAGTGCTTCTGGATTCCGATAAAAATAGCTTTCCAAGAGATACCCAACCCAATGGTGATGGTAAGGGGGGTCTTGCTTCACTCAGAAAGCTGGCTGACAAGGTTTGCCGATGGAAATCCCAAACGGAAAAGGCCATTTTTCCGTAGTACAACAGCACTACCCCAACTAATAAACTGAGTGCTAGGGCAAAGGGTAAAAGCGATCGCAATCTGAAGGCTGGGCGTTTTCTAGAAAATTTTCTATCCGCTCTCACTCCCGATTTCACGATGGGGGAGGGTGAGTTTAACTGTGTTTGGTTAAGGGTTAACGATGAAGAGTCAAGAGTTTTAAACCCTTTTAGCCAGCTAATCTCGAGGTCTGCTAAATTTTTCGGATGCTTGAATTGGTTGGCTAAGGATAAATTCGTCAGCAAAAACCCCAATGATAGGATAAATACAATTACCCACAAACTCAGCTGGGTCTCCAAACGCAGCACGAAAGCAGATAGATAATCCACTTCCGTGAACCATAAAATTTCTGCTACCAGGTGAGATAGCAAATTCCAAGCTATCCATAAACCCAGTAGCCCAGTAACCCAGCGCAAGAGTTTGGTCATTGGTCTTTAGTCTTTGGTAACTTCCAGGATAGCGTGGTTCCTGAAAAACCCAAGACTTCCCGACTTTCTCACGAATCACTAATTGCTAAATTGCTTGCTTGCCATTATCTAGATTGAATAGCATTTGTAACGATTCCATGGCCAAGCGTCGAGTTTCAATATCTTGCTGTGCTCGTAATTGCACCATGGGGTCATGAAGGATTTTGTTAACAATGCCTCTGGTTAGGGCTTCGATCACTTCTTGATGTTTTTCGGCAAATTCTGACCCGAGACGGGATAGGGCTTTCTCTAGCTCTTGCTCACGGATTGTTTCGACCTTGCTGCGCAAGCTGCTAATGGTAGAAACGGTTTCTAGGGAACGCCACCAGATGTCAAAGGCTTCTACTTCTTGGTATAAGAGTTCTTCTGCTTCCATGGCCATCTTACGACGGCTTTGCTGATTCTGTGCTACCACTGCTTTTAAGTCATCCACGTTGAAGGAGTGGACAGTCTCTAGCTGATCAACATCCGCTGCTACATTGCGAGGCACAGAAATATCAATTAGCATTAATGACTGGCTAGTCTGTAATACTCCTTCTAAATTCGAGCGAGTCAGGAGTGGTTGGGTGGCACCAGTGCTAGTAAATACGATATCTGACTCGGCAACCACTGTCATTATATCTGACAAGGCATGGAGTTTTAGCTCTGCTTTGGGAAACCCTTGGGCTAACTCTTCAGCCCGTTTGGTGGAACGATTTAGAATTGATATATCTACGGCACCTTTGGCCAGCAGATGTTTGACCAGTAAGCGAGACATCTTACCAGCACCGATAATTGCTATTTTATAGGGGGTCAAAGAGGTGCCATAAAGGGTATCTACCTTCTGCTGAGCTAACTCTACTGCGGCTGAGCTAATGGATACTGCCCCAGTACCAATACTGGTTTCCGTGCGAACTCGCTTACCGGCAGTAATTGCTTGTTTAAACAGTTTATTAAGTAGACGTCCAATTCCCTTGTGTTGCTGACCAAGTTTATGGGTGGTTTTGACCTGAGCTAGAATTTGCCCTTCTCCTAAGACTAGGCTATCTAGACCGCCAGCAACCCGCATTAAGTGCATGACTGCATCTTGATACAACAGAATAAATAGGTGGGGGCGCAACTTGGCTAGAGGAATGCCAGCTTTTTCTGTCAGAAACTGGCACAATTCTCGAATTCCTGCATCAGTTTCTGTGGTGACTATATAAACTTCCAACCGATTACAAGTACTCAGTATCGCTACCTCTTCTATATGAGGATAGCTACATAAGTGGGGCATCACAGTTTCTAACTGGGCTTCTGGAATGCTCAGTTTTTCTCTGACTTCAACCGGTGCTGTCTTGTGGCTCAGACCTACTACGGCAATATTCATGTTTTTTATATGAAGGTTTGATTGCAGTATTAGTTATAGCAATTATTAAAAAGGTGAGGTACTTTTGTATTTGGTTTTAGGGAGTAGGGAGTAGGGAGTAGGGAACAGGGAACAAATATTGTGTACTTTATTAGGATTAAAACCGTTATCTTAGTAATTCTTTATCGGTTTGTTGGTACAAATGTTTCCTACAAATGTTTCCTACAAATCCTTACTAAAACGAAGTTGAAGGAAGGGTTAAACTAGGTTTTCAACCTTCCTTCAAGCTTGAACTACTGTTGCGCTTAGGCGCTACAGGGTTATAACCCTTTTCCTAAGAGTTAGCTCAATTGGATATACTTGGGCTGTTCAAACATATGAACGGTGTCCACAAACCGAGCGGTCTTGGACTGACTGGAAATAACTAGGCTTTGAGTCCGTGCTCCACCTTGGAAGAACCGAACCCCATTCATCAGGGTTCCTGGGGTGATGCCACAAGCAGCAAACAGTACGGTGTCACCAGAGGCTAGTTCCTCAGCATTGTAAACCTTATCGGGGTCGGTAATATTCATTTCTTTGAGGCGTGCAATGTTGCTTTCTTTGCTCTCCCCAATCAAACCAGTTTTCACGATGGCGGGATCGTAGATTAGCTGACCTTGGAAGTGTCCCCCTAAGGCACGCATTGCTGCTGCTGAGATTACTCCTTCTGGTGCAGCACCAATTCCCATCAAGGCATGGATATTGGTACCAGCAAAGGCACAGGAGATGGCGGCGGAAACGTCACCGTCACTAATCAGTCGCACCCGAGCACCAGCTGCCCGGATTTCTTTGATCAAGCCCTCGTGACGGGAACGGTCCATCACAACTACCACCAATTCCTCCATGGAGCGCTCTAGACAATCGGAGAGAATTTTAAGATTTTCGGTTGCGGACTTGTTGATATCTACATGATTCTTGGCTTGGGGTGGTGCTGCCAGCTTTTTCATGTAGAAGTCAGGAGCTGCAAATAGACCACCTTTCTCAGAAATAGCTAGCACTGCCATGGAACCGTTTTGCCCATAGGCCACTAGGTTGGTGCCTTCGCAGGGGTCAACCGCAATATCAATTTCGATCAGTTCATCTGGGTTACAGAATGTGGCAGCATCCTCTTGGGTACAAATCCCAACTTCTTCACCAATGTAGAGCATGGGAGCATCATCCCGCTCCCCTTCTCCAATTACAATGCGACCCCGCATATAGATCTTGTTCATGCGCTCCCGCATGGCTTCAACAGCCACTTCGTCAGCAGTGTCTTTCTCCCCTTTACCCATCCATTTGGCGGATGCGATCGCAGCTTTTTCTACGACTTCTATAATTTCTAAACCTAGTGTATTTTCCAAAGCGCCCGTTCTCCCAAAAGCTAGATGAGCTTATTTTCTTAATTATTTGTTTACAGTTCTTAAGTCTATCAGAGCGTGGTAGCTCGTAGAAGGGAACAGGGAATAGGGAATAGGGCACAGGGACTGAAATCCTTGTGTACTCTAGGGTTTGGCTGTGTGGAAACGGATGCGATCGCATTACCTTAGGCAACAGGGAATAGGGAATAGGGCACAGTGACTAAAACCCTTTTCCCTCGTTAGTTTCAAATTCCCCCCTTATTAAGGGGGGTTAGGGGGGATCACCCACACGTGCTATTTCTTGTTTGCCCCCTAAATCCCCCAATTCTGGGGGACTTTGACATCATTACTACCCAAAATTTTGGGTTTAGGAGGGATAACCCACACACCCTATTTCTTATGGCTGCAGTAGGGACCCACCACCTGGATCAATCTAGTCAGGGCTCCCACTAACACTGCGATCGCTAAAATCATTTCCGCTGGACTGTCCCCATCCTTGAGCCAGAGTGCAGGATTGTCCATTAGGGGCTGTGGTTGTTCGACTAATGCTATAGTGTCAACTCCTTGATTATCAACCACTTGCTCTTTGAGGTCATTCATGGTAATGCTTCGATTTCCTAACTGAAACCATCCTGACCTGGGGGTAGTCTCCAAAAGCAACAGCTAAGTTGAGGGTACCTACAACCACCGTATATCAAGGCTAGACTAGTTGAGGGTAGCTTCTGCAATTTTGGGAAAACCTACCCTAACCCTCAAGTTTTTTTCTTGCCCATCCCCGAATAGCATGCCCAGACCTACTTACGGTCCTACTGTTAAAGCCAGAGCACTGCGTCTATTTGAAGCATTAGTTTCCTTTGCTGAAGACATCGCTAATCAGGGAAATCCCGATATTAAATTCCGTTGGATAGAGAAAACCTCAACTCATCCAAAACTAGTAATTGAAACTCAGACCAGATGTTTAATCCAACTGACCAAGCAGGATAACTATCCAGGTAGTCTCAGCAAGGCTCAATTAGTGGAAGCGTTGCAGCGGATGGAAGACTTCTTAGGAATTTTAGAAGACAACCGTGTCAAGAAAAAAGGAACGGAAGAAAGGCATTTCACTCTGACACTTTACGCCCAAGACCTAGCTACAAATTTAGAACTATTTAATCAACAGTGGGACAATAAACGACCAGAGAAATCCAAACAGCAAGAACTGGCAACTGCTACTACTCCCAAAACCTGCCCAGCCCTTCGCCCTAAGCCAGGGGTTCCCTTCCAAGCGCCACCCCTACCACCTTACTTTATCCAGCGCCCAGAGGTAAGCCAATCCCTGAAGCAATCCTTACTGTCAGAGCAGACAGCTAAGACCGGAACTCTGGTAGTTAGCGCTATTTATGGTTTAGGAGGGATTGGTAAATCCACCTTGGCTGCTGCCCTTGCCCATGATCCAGAGGTACAGACTCATTTTGCCGATGGTATTCTGTGGGCAACCTTGGGTCAGCAGCCAGACTTGCTGTCTTTCCTCAGTAGTTGGATCCAAGCACTGGGAGACCATGACTATAAACCCACTAATACTAATGCGGCTTCTAGACATTTACAGACCTTGCTGTTTGACAAGGCTACGCTGCTAGTAGTAGATGACGCTTGGAACTCAGGCGATGTGGAACCGTTTCGGATTGGTGGTGCTAAGAGCCGGGTCTTAGTGACAACTCGTGAAGCTCAAATTGTGGGAGTGACTCCCTATAATTTAGATGTGATGAGTTCCTCACAAGCCTTAGCCTTACTGGAAGAGTATGGGGGTTCTAAACTTACGGGGTCAGACCGTGAACAAGCCCAAGCCCTAGCCACAACAGTGGGCTACTTACCCCTAGCTCTGGAGTTAGCGGCAGCACAAGTAGCGGATGGTATTTCCTGGCAGGAGTTACTCACTGACCTGCAAACGGAAATTGCTCTGTTGGAAACCTTAGATTTACCAGGTGCCCAAGAGGTTGATGAAAAGCGACGCAAGCACTACAGCTTAGTGGCATCCTTTAATCTCAGTTTACGGCGACTACCATCGGAAAAATTTCAGCAGTTTGCCTGGTTGGGTGTCTTGCCAGAAGATGTCTCGATTACTCCCGCTTTAGGCACAACCTTGTGGGATTTCAGTGCCAGGGAGGCCAGAAAGACCTTACCAAAAGATTTGGGTTTAAAGCCCCGTCCTTCTAGGACGGCTTTCTATTAGG
>WTKN01000238.1 GCA_011524395.1 Moorena sp. SS36440bin_2 | reverse complement strand
GGTGTGGGGCGTGGGGTGTGGGGTGTGGTGAAAATGAAGGTACGTATCACTGCTATGTGGGCTTCATCAAGCCTCACTCTACCTGATTCAATCGTCCACAATTCAATACAAATAAAATATTGACAAAATTACATCACTGTGTATTATCAGACCTTGGCAATCGCTCTGGCTTTCCATTTGAACAGACTACACAGCAGAGGATATTATTGAGGATACAAGTAAAATTAAACTAAAAGCGAATTAATTAAAATCAATGAAAGTGAAACTTGATGTTAACAAGTGGGCAATTACTGAAAATTTAGAAGTTTGGTTACTAACCGAAGGTTTACTAAATTGCATAGGACTCATTATCTACAACCAAAACAATCAAAAGTTAGGGTTGATACATATAGGAGGACAACAAACACTTTTAAATGGTCCGCAACTTGACAACTTTAAAAATTATTTGCAAGGAGTAGGACAAAATATAACACATGCCATTATGATATTTACGAACGAAATCCCCAATGAATATTTAAAACAAAGAGTAAAAGGCTTGGTTAACGAAAGGACGATAAATCAAAATAGCCTGTATGAATTTGAGGGAACGGGAGTTAGATGTAAGTTGGAACAACCACCAGTACTTGAACAACCGAATTCGGATCCGGATTTCAATTATAACTTATATAATCAGTCCCTACAAGGATTTTTCACAAATGATGTTCATTATTTAAACCAACTCCAAGACCCCAATTTTTTGCTTAGTCACGGAGAATTGTAGAGACCTATAGTCCATTGCCCAGGGCATAGTTTCAGCCTCAACTAAGTGCTATTATTCATCTATAGACTACCAACTTAAGGATACCAAAAGCGATCACCCCGCTATAAATGGAAGAAACAATCTAAATCCTCTTCCCTTCTAATCTGAAAATAGAACTCATACCAAATCCGGTTATTATAGGCTGATTACAAAAAATACCCAAATTTGCTCTGGGCAAGGACTTTGTGTTTTTTTGAATATAGCCTTGGTAAAGTGGATTTGGTATCAGGAGTCAAGAGCCAGGAGTCAGGAGAGAAAGATTTTGATCCATTCGTTGTGGGGCGCATCAGCGCGTGGGGTCTGACTTGTAAGTAGGCAACAGGCAACAGGAAAGATCCTACTTTCACCGCCAGGTGATGAAAAAATTTTTTTATAGGGACTGCCTCCTGCTAAACCCCCAACTCTAAGCAAAGCTGCTCCCAAACCCATTCCTGTCCCAGGCTTCCCAGCTTCGCAACTTTTTGTAAATAATTCTTGTATTTTTTTTGCTGTTCTGATATCCCTCCGATAAGTACAGAATTACGTCGCTAATCCAAAGACAGTAATAGCAAACCTTCATCAGAGCATCCCCCTTTTGTTTCCTGTCAGGAAGCTCGGTCTTTTTTCCCTACACCCTACACCCCACACCCTACCCCCTGAGCTACAATAGACTCTTAACGGACTGCGCTTTCAGGAGTTCCCGTCATGAATTCTATTTCAACAACCATTACTCTGCAAATTCCTGACTTCCTCTATCAGCGCTTGGTCAACACTGCCCAAGCAACTGAACGCTCTCTTGAAGCTGTCATGCTCCATGCTTTACAAATTGGTAGTCCCCCCAATTGGTCTGATGTACCTGAAGAATTTCAAGCAGATCTAGCTGCCTTAGATAGGTTGGAAGACCAAGCTTTGTGGCCGATTGCCCAGAGTAAAAAAACACCGGAAGAAATGGAGCGTCACTACTGGTTGTTAGCTCAAAATCAAGAGCGTTCTTTAACAGATGCAGAACAGATTGAGCTTGAGCAGCTTAAGATTTCAGCAGATCGTTTTATGCTACGCAAAGCTCATGCAGCGGCTCTCCTGAAATGGCGCGGTTACCCAGTTCCTCAAAGTATTGTGTAACCTCATGGCCTATATTCCAATATCTTTGAAGAATGAGATTGATCGCCAAGATCGCCGTTACTGTTGCTATTGCCAAACCAGTGAAGCAAATAGTGGTATTCCTTTAACTTACGATCACATTTTACCACAATCTAAAGAGGGAAAGAGTATATTTTCCAATGTTTGCCTCGCCTGCTATACCTGCAACCAATTTAAATCGGATACAACTGTTGCCCTCGACCCTTTAACCAATCAAACTGTTCACTTATTTAATCCCCGCACTCAGAATTGGGATGAACATTTCTCATGGAATGTGGATTTCACAAAAATTCAAGGACTAACCCCTGTGGGACGAGTAACAGTCATTACGCTCAAAATGAATAATCCCCTTGTTGTAGAAGCACGGTTTCGATGGACAATTAATGGTTGGCATCCCCCATCTTTTCTAGGGGAAAGATGAGCATATCGTACCTTCTATTTTCACCACACCCTACACCCCACACCCTACACCCTACCCCCTGAGCTACAGAGTTCCTGAACCGAGTGCTGCCTGGGGTACATTAGCTGTGACTACTCCTACATCAAATCAAAGATTATGATGTAGGCTTCTCAAACTCACGAATGAGACTTGCTGTTCCTCAATATCCTGTATTGATTTACCACAGCCATTGAGCGGCAGTCCGACCGCCATTAA
>WTKN01000433.1:13972-20626 GCA_011524395.1 Moorena sp. SS36440bin_2 | reverse complement strand
TGCTTACGCGCCTCCTCTATTATGTCCTAACTATCCCTTTCTTTGCTATAGATAATCGGGAATTGGTCTGGGGGTAATACAAGCACCCCAAAATAACCAGCTTTAACTTTAGCAGCTCTAACTTTACACCAGCTTTAGGTTTAAGGTCACTATGCTCCACAACTATACATAGAGAATCATAAGCATATTTTCAATTACTCATACCAAGTTGCGGACAAACGTACAACTTTCTCTTCCCCCAATCTCTCCATCTCCCCATCTCCCTATCTCCCCATCTCCCTATCTTCCTATTCAAGCAATCTACTATCTTTGAATCTAACTCGGTATCAGAACTCAATTACTGAGAACTCACTCCTTGATTATTCCCTAAAAGTTGGATAAAAAACCGGTTAATAAATTGCATAACTGAATTGGCTCAAACCAAACTAAATAAAGATTATAGCCGACCAGTAATTTTTCAGTTAATTGGGAATTATTAATTGGTGATTGGTAGTTGATTGACGAGTAACGATTAGTTATTACCCATGACCAAACACAAGCTATTCAATGCTTTCCAGCACAGTTTAATCATCCAACGAAAGCTTTTTATAAATTCTTTACGTGCCAGAAATTAAGTTCACAAAATCTTTAAATAATCGATATGTATAATTACGCTGACTTTATAATTTATAGCGAATTTTTCGATTATTCTTATTCTATAAATGTAAGTATTAAGTCGTAAGATAACGCCCTAAGCGCATCCTACCATTGCCAGCTATCAGCAATTTTATGAGCTTAATACTTACCTATAAATAGAGATTTTTCCGGATAAAGAATGGTAAAAATTCAAATTTTTACCATTCTTTATAATCATTTTCCGGATTTTGGTTGGGCACCAATAAATATCTGTGCTAACTGTTGAAGACAACAATGACAACACTAGTATCAGAACAATTATTGTGCCTTTAATTTCCAAAATTGAACCGCAAATTTAGGCAGTTCAAAAAAACCTTCGCTGGTTGAAATTTATTCCACAAGACCAAACTAAATATGAAAATGAACAAAACCATTGCTAAACAATTAGCACTGTTCGCTACAGTAACCGCTTCCGTTCTTGCTGCTGCACCAAGTCTGGCTGCTACTTTCGCTTTGTCTAAAGGATCCTTCGACTTGAGAAACTTTAGTACTGATCCTCTGGAAGTCGTTACCCTGGCTGAAGCCAACACTTTGACGATTTCAACTGGGGGTGAGGTGATTGCTGAGGCGAACGCGGAGTCAATTTTTAACCTTGATTCACTCGATCCACTAAAACAAGCTAGTAATAAATCTTCGAGTACCGCTCAAGGTGACGGAAGCAACTACCGTGGTGTGGCGGAAAGTTTTGCTGGACTTATCGGTTACAACTTCTTTGTCGATGCAGGGGAAACCTTTTCTTTCGATTTCAATGGTTTCCTGGATCTAATCACATTAATCGACAATCCACCTGCGGAAAGTGCAAGTGCTTCTGGCACCGTAGCGTTAGAGTTATATCATAGCAATGACTTAAGTACTCCCATCGACTTTTTCGCTCTCTCTGGTAACCTAGAAACTCTAGGGGATAATGATTTCCTTGAGTCTGCTCACAGTGAATATGTGTTTGCTGATAACGACTTTACTACCTTATTTGGAGGAACAGAAGAATTTGGTCTGGCTGATGTTCAGGGTTATTATGAGCGCACTTTCGAGACAGCAACTTATTTGACCTTAGTCGAAGCTAAAAGGAATAAGGTAACCGTTAAAGCTCCTGAATCCTCAAACTTGCTAGGCTTAATTTTCTTCGGTTTACTGAGCATTGGATACCGATTAAAAACTACAAAATTTACCGATAATTCAAAATTCTTAAATAATTAATTATGCTATTAATTATCATCAAGTTCGGTTAATCAGATATCAATTATTACCTGGATTGTTGCTAATTAGTAATTAGTAATAGGTAATGGAGAATCGTCAACCATCAATTACTAATACTCCAATTATTAATTACCAGTTCAGGAATATGATAATTAGTCAAACGGATTTGATATAATTAGTCATTTTTTTGAAAAAAAACCGCTAGTGGGAGCATTTTGCTCCCTTATTTTTTACCGTAGAAGATGCAAGGCTAGAGCTGGAACTTCTACTATAACTCCTGGCCGAGTCTCTGGTCACAGTAACCTTTTGACTGGTGTTTGCTTGCTCACCAGATGCAAATGCCATAGTTTCGGCTTGCACTACTACCTTTCCATCTGGTTAAACTATCCATTTTATGATTATCCGGGAGCGAATAATAATCTAATTACTCCATGGCTTTGTTGATTCATGTTTACCTACTTTAAAGGGCTAACTATCATTAGCTGACTTACCAATTACCCATTACTCTCAATCATTCCACTACTAACCCAATGCCTCCGCAGTTTGACTCTCAATATTATCAACCATAGTGTCACTATGAAGCATATAGTTGAGTTCACGATTGAGCCAATCCTGAAACAGTCTATCCAATATCTCGTCATACCGTTCCGGTGTTAATTCAGCAGAGATAAACCTTTCTACCATCAAGATATGATAACCCTGAGGAGTTTTGACCGGATTGACCACTTGTCCAATAGGTACACCAAAGACAATCGCTGCTATATCTGGACGTAAATTCCAACGGTAAAGCTTTCCTTCAAAACCGCACTTCTGTCGGCGTTCCTCATCAATGTCGTAGATATGAGCTGCTTGATAAAAGCTAATTTCTTTTTCTTCAATTTGATAGAAGAGTTCTTGGGCAAGTTTATCGTTAGCTACAATTATTTGATAGAGCAAGATTTGGTCAAAATCGAGTCGGTTTTGACCAAAAAACTTTTCCACGTCTTTATCAAATAGACACTTGGATAACTTTTTAGCTAGCAATTGCTGGCGAATTCCGGCTTCCCAGTCATCGGAAGTAATCATATTATCCGCTAGCCAAGCTAGGGTGTCTGAAGCCTTCTCCAACCGATTTTCGTGACGGAATTTATCGGCTTCCGCCTGAATTTCTTCGGCGGTGAGAGTTAAGTTTCTTTCCGCAGCAGCTCGATTAATAACTTTTTGATACAAAATTTTTTCAGAGACCTCTTTGAGCTGGATTTCTCGTTTCAGAAACTCAGTAATTTCCTGTGGTTCAATGGATGCTCTAGAAAGAATACTCATAGTTAGGTTTTCCTTGCTCAGATGTTAGCTGATGGGGTAATGGGGCAATATATGGGACAATGGATGAGTTAACAGATGTCAGGGATGGGCTGATTCCGACTACTTATCAAGGTGATTATTACTACTTATCAATATTATGATAAAATTGCATCAGATACTGTGATGAAATCATCATTAGTTAGGGTGGTTGCACCCTGTCCATCTACGGCTCCTTTGACTACAGCTAGAATATCGTTATTGAATTTCACCAAAGTGGCATCAGCAATGCCATTACCAGTGGTATCAAATACCTCTAAGACAATATCGTCTACTAAGACTTCGACTGTCAAACCAATCTTATCTCCTTCAAATTGATTGAAGTCAGTGATGTGATCAGCTAATCCTGGATCAGTGATCGGGTTAGTTTCTTGGGTTAGAACAAATGTATCACCACCATTCCAGCCCGTGAGGCTATCTAGCCCGATGCCACCAACCAAGAAGTCTTCACCATCCCCACCATCTAAGCTATCATTGCCTGCTCCACCCAGTAAAATATCATTGCCATCCTTGCCATTAATACTATCGTTACCTTGGTTTCCTTTCAGGAGGTCATCCCCTGCCTCTCCGGAAATCTGATCATTGCCTTGCAATCCCTGAATTTCGTCATTGCTGTTGTCACCGATTAGTTGATCATCTCCTTCAGTACCAATGATAGTGTTCTCGTAGGTCGTGATGAAATCAGCACTGGTTAGAGTCGTCTCACCCTGAGCATTCACTGTTCCCTGGACTAATGCTAGGATACCGTTGTCGGGAGAGGATGCTAGCTTTATTAAAGTCCCATCAGCTGTGCTATCACCATTGCTATCAAATACCTCTAGTAGGATGTCCTCCCCAGATACTCCCCCAGTTAAACCAATCTTGTCACCTTCAGCAGCATTGAAATCAGTGATTTGATCAGCTAGAGAAGGGTCAGTTATTGCACTAGTTGTTTCCAATCCCAGCACAAATGTATCGCTACCGTTGCCCCCTGTGACTGTATCGGTACCAAAGCCACCAATCAGGACATCATCCCCATCTCCCCCAGTTAGTTCATCATTCCCTTGAGAACCCTGCAGTGTGCTATTGCCATTAATAGTAATGATGCTCATCACATTGGAGCCTAAACCTGCACTCACACCACTGATTAAGCGATCGCTACTGCTTGAACTCCAGGGATTAGTCCATGAACTGCTATTTGTGCTATTTGTTTGTGAGTTTTTAGTTACTATCGTACTACTATCGTTGCCATTGATAGTGAGGCTATTGTTTTTGATGGTTATGGTTTTTGAAGAATTGTTTGACAAACTGTTTGTACTCGCAGTTGAACTAGTAATTACACTATGGTTCTCTGGGATGCTATCTGTGATGGTGTCTGTGATGGTTTGTGTTATGCTGTCTGTGATGCTGTCTGCGATAGGCTTTGTGAACCTCTCTTTTAGCCTCTCTGCAATTCGGCTTACACTAGGAAATGTAAACGTTCTAGTTATGATTCGATTTCTTGTTAAATCAAACATGGTTCTGAATCGGCTAGAAGCCGTGTGTTACCCTTAAGCTGCACCTGTTGAACCTGGTTTGTGGAGTGTTAAATGTGGAGTGTGGAGTGTTGACGGTTAACTGCTCTATAGACTAACGGACAGGTTTTACTCTTAGCAACCATCAACTGTTAACTGTTAGCAAAAATTACTTAATTTCTTGATGCAGTCGCTCATGGGGTAAACCACGGCAGTCGCTCATGGTTAGAAGTTACCGTAAGACAGTTGAGCCTTAATCAATAAGTTTTACCCCTTTTCTGCATAGCCGACCAACCATAAAGGCTCAACGTAATCAGGTTTCGTCTCCGGGGGGGACCCCCAAGACCGCGCTGCCTCCCCAAGACCGCGCTGCATCGCTCCAAAACTATGCTAATTAAATGGTGATTAGCTTAAGCCTTTAACCTGTCTCTATAACGCTGCTCCACTCATTGGATAATTGATTCTTAATTGATTGGTAATTAAATATCCATGATTTTAGGGAGTTTAGACTCAACATAAAACAGGAATGAAAATCTTTCCCCCTTCATTCCTAATTCAATTACCTCCTCATTATCAAGCTAGGGGCTAGGTGGTAGGCGATAAAAAATTTAGTTACCATCACCTACTACCTAGTCTCCCTTACCTATTACCGAAAATTACCGAAACTCCTTATTTATAGCCGGATTTTCCAAAATCGGTATTATCTAATATATACCGAAAAACTTTGACGAACTGTAAGACTTAGCCCGGAAGAATCCTTTACTAGTAATAGCCGAAGCATCAGCACTCGCCTTGGCGATGCTCTTCTTAGAAAACCCGCTATTTATTACTCTTGAATCAGTATTAGTCATTGCTGAGGTTAGATCGCCAATAGCCAATGCATTAGCATCGGCTATTGCCAGGTTAGGTATAGCAATTGTTGTGGTATTTGCCTGAGCAATTGCACCGCCTATAATCCAGTTTTCTTGAACATGTTCCCGAGCAAAATCTAGGTTATTAATAATCATTAATCAACCTCTACCTGTATAGCTGTGCCTATTAAATTGATGATAAGTATGGATAAGCATCATTCCTTTCTGAATAAAAAGGGGGTTCCTATCCCAAAATACCTAATTTAAAACTACATTTTAAACTACCTGGGCATTTATAGTTTTTGTTAACTGATAGTTTTAAGTCAACTAACGTTACGAAAACCATTCTTCTATGTTCCAGGTTTTCCGTTCCCTTTTATTTGTATTTACCCAGTTAATTGGAATTGTTTCCAAATTTACTCTTTCTATTGGCCTTAACTAAGGGAGAAGCACTGGTTTCTAAATCTAGAGATGAATTTATTCTAGATAGAAAGGCTTCCCCCCAGCAGTCTAATCAGGTACTACGATTAGTCCCTACTAAAATTAGCCAACCCCACCAGCAGAGAAAGAAATTGACTGAGAGCTGTAATCAGTGACGTTAATGTCACTAACGGTTTGAGTAAAACTATCATCACCATAGGCACTACCGGTAGCTTCAGCACTGGCGAAGTTGTTCTTAACGTGTGTATTCACGTCAGTATACTTGTTGATATTAAAATATTCATTGACATAAATACTTTTACTATCATATAGGTTTATATTACGATATATGCCTCCGCCTCCATATCCATAGTAGTAGGATCCACCAATAATATTGGTTTCTTCGTTAACAACTTCGATGTGATTTAGGTCAGAAATAATCATGGTTGGTCTGCTCTTGTTTTAGTTTTATGTTACTCAACAACTTGGTTGTTGTTACTTTAATCCTACCGCTTTTAATTCAATTTGTCTCACTTGTCAAGCCAATTTGGCGGAAACTTTAATTAAATTAGTTAGGTAGCTAACAACCCCTGGGTTGTTGTTAATTCAATCCTACCGCTCTTACTTAACTTTGTCTCACTTGTCACGCCAATTTGGCGGAAACTTTAGCTCGACCTTTGATT
>WTKN01000433.1:0-13872 GCA_011524395.1 Moorena sp. SS36440bin_2 | reverse complement strand
AATCCTACCGCTCTTACTTGACTTTGTCTCACTTGTCACGCCAATTTGGCGGAAACTTTAGCTCGACCTTTGATTAAGTTAGGTAGGTAACTAACAACCCCTGGGTTGTTGTTAATTCAATCCTACCGCTCTTACTTGACTTTGTCTCACTTGTCACGCCAATTTGGCGGAAAAGTTTTAGGGATAGTTTAGCGTTACAAATTGTTATGAAAAATTCCCAAGTTATGGAAAAATAACTTGGGAGTATTAATGCAATGTATGCAGTATCAAAAAATTAAGAAAAAATAAAATAAATTCAGCGATTGGGGACTGTCAGCATTGAGCTATCCGCCCCTGACTTTAATGGTGAGATTACCAGTCCCTAGAAACACCTTATCTTCCTAGTAGTGTAGTTGAGTAGAATTTTTGCAATTTGTTGTTAAACCACTGTTCTTGAGAGCCCCCCTGCACTAGTTGGCTTCTGCTGTCAAGGGGCTTTGCATAGTCAAGATCTTTAATATTCCTTAAGCACTTCTGAGCAACTGAAACATTAGACAGGGTACCAGCATGTGCCCTATCCTGGTTAAGGCTGTCGGTTGTAGCTTGATTGAGTGAGTCCATTTTCTCGTTATCCCGTCGCAATCGGCAGTAGGTTCGTGAAGGTATGTATTCTATGGGGTTAAGACCCAAATAACGCAGCATCAAAACACAAGCCCAGGAATACTTGCGATCGCGGATTGCTTCTTCAATCAAACTAATCTTTTCAGGATCTAGGGTTTTGCCCAGTGGGCGATTAGAACGACGAAGCATGGAGTAACTCATGATTATTTCTCTGTGATCTGAAGGTCAACGAATTGGATATACAGGATTTACGCTTGAACTCTACCTCTAGTTTGAATAGTCAGTGATTCGGGTTGGTCAATTAAGCGAAGAGTTAGAGTACTGATCTAAGAATCTGATTTGAGTTGTTAAACCTCTGTAGATGGTGTGATCGGGGTATCGGGTGATATCGAAGAATCTCACAAGCTGTTGTTTTTTACCAATCAATAACGATTGATAGCTCAGGATTCTCTTGTTCTAAATCTCCATCAGTCATCGCCATTTTGGACAACACCAGATTCATCCCCCCTTCTAGTTGACTGACAAATCTCAAACAGTTCAAATACTCTCAGTAAAGACTATCTTGAACAGAGCTTTATGAAAATTTTGATCAGATTTTGATCAAATTCCGTGAACATTTTGATCAGATTTTGTGAAAAAACTGTGAAATCCTGTATCCACAGGGAATTCAAACAGCTTTTCCATGACAATGCTCAATGCTACCTCTGACCATAAATTTCCGACCCTCGGCATTGCCCACGACTTGTCAGTCAATCCATTTCCCTCCTTTGTACTCCTCTTCCCTGACTGGTTGTGCCACCAGGGTTAATCGACCTGAATTTAGTACCACCCCCATTACCCTACAGGCAGTATATCGATGGCTAAATAGCGTTAATCCTGCTATAGATTGACACCACCTTTTTGCAGCTGTCGGATCGGATCTAACAAGAAATCCACAATTCGACGGCGGCGGATAATGATGTCAGCTTTGGCTGTCTGACCAGCTTTGAATCGGATCATTTGATCGTCTTCTGTGACGTAGTCACGGTTTAGGGAAACTTCCACCTCATAAACCGAACCAAGGTGTTGATCAGTTTTGGCATCGGCAGAAAGGGAGGTAACTTTCCCTTTGATGATGCCGTATTCCTGATAGGGATAGGCATCAAGCTTTATTTGCACCGGCATTCCTTGTTTGATAAAGCCTGCCTCCTGATTAGGTAAACTGGCTAATAAAACCAGGGGCACATCTTGGGGCGCTACTTCGGCAATGGTTTGACCGGGTTGAAAGACTTCACCAATATTGGCAACGTTGAGGGAGGAAACTACTCCATCCACCGGTGCATAGAGAAACTTTTGTTTGAGCCTGGCTTTCGCACTAGTTAGCAGATTGCGGTTTTCAGCAATTTTGGCATTTAGTTGAGTCAGTTCGATCTCCAACTGCTGAAGTTTCTGCTTGGTCTCCAGCTGAGTCCGATGGACTTCCGCTTGTTTCTGAGTTAGACCTGCCTGAAGCCGTTGGATTTCTGCTAAGGTCTGGTTGAGATCGCTCTTAGTGAGGGTGATGGTGCTATTGCGATCGCGTATACTCTGCTGGGCTTGATCAATCTGGTCTTGGTTACTGGCTGCTTCTTGCAGTTGGGTTTGGGTAATCACCCGCTGACTAGCTCTTAGGCTATGTTCTGCTTGAAATACTTGTTCTTTTGAGATTGCCCCTGATGCTAAAAGCGGTTTGAGATTCTCTAGGCGTTCCTTAAGCGCAAAGGCATCATCCTCTCGTTGCTGGAGCAGTGCTTGGGTAGTCGCTTTGAGCTGTTTTAGCCGTTCTAGTCTGTCCTGACTGGCGACGTTTGCCTGCTGATGTTGGATCAGTTGTTCTCGTAAGGCGGCTACTTTAGTCTGTGCCTGAGCGATAGCGGCCTGTTGTGCGTCAATGTCCGCTTTGGCAATTTGCTGACGGGTTTGGGCTTCTTGGCGGATATTTTCAATCAGCCCTTGCATCTGAATTAATTTGATTTGGTCAGCATTGATCAGTTGCTCCAAACGCTCTACTTCAGTAGCACCAAGTTTTGTATCCAGTTCCACCAAGACTTGTCCAGCGGTAACCGATTCCCCTTCTTTGACCGCAATCTTGGCCACTTTGCCGAATTCGATCGGGTGAATTTTATAAACTTCTCCTTTTGGCACTAACTTGCCTGTCGCTTTACCCACTTCGTCAATTTTCCCAAAGGTTGCCCAAACCCCACAGAGCATAAAGAAGGCAAATCCGCCCAAAAGCAGTCTCTGGGGCAGTACCGATGGTGGCTGATCTAGTAGATTTTGTAGGGCTGTTGACCAGTTTTGAGTGTTGGTAGCTCCTAGTGATGATGTTGGTGTGACCGGATTTGGGACATGATTAGGTGATGCTCGGACTAGTGGTGCTGATACCGCTGTCCCTCCATAGATCGATCTCATCTCAGCTGAGGTTAGATTAGGGTAAGGGGTTTCTCCCTTAGGGAGTCCCCCTCTAGACGGGATAGATGCTTCTGGTTTGTTCATGATAGTTTACCGATAATCACTGGTGGTCTTGTGTGTATTGATTTGCACTGAGAACACGAACCTTGGCGAAAGTCAATCTTGAAGACAGTGGGGGATATACTTAATCACCCCAAAAGCGATTTTTTAGGAAAAACATTTACAAACTTTCATAAATGCCAGAGTTAAAGATCTAGCTGTTGCTGGGCTAGGTGGTAGTACAAACCTTTCTCAGCCATGAGTTCTTCGTGGGTACCGCGCTCTGCGATCAGACCTTGGTCGAGGACGACTATACAGTCGGCATTGCGGACCGTAGAAAGACGGTGGGCAATGATGAAGGTTGTGCGATCGCGACTAATGCGAGCTAAATTTTCTTGAAAACGTCGCTCGGATTCTGTATCTAGGGAGCTAGTCGCTTCATCGAGAATCAGAATCTTGGGGTTACCCAGCAAGGCTCGGGCGATCGCAATCCGTTGCCGTTGTCCCCCAGACAGATTAGACCCTCGCTCCCCAACCTTGGTGTTGTATCCCAGGGGTAGATTTTGAATAAACACATGAGCTTCAGCCAATTTGGCAACTTCGACCCCTTGTTCGAGACTATACTCAGGTTTGTATAAGGTGATGTTTTCTAAGATCGTCCCTGAAAACAAAAAGCATTCTTGAGGTACCACACCTAATTGAGAGCGCAAAGACTGGGGAGAAATATGTCGGATGTCGTGGCTATCAATCAAAATACGGCCTGTAGTTGGGTGATAGAGTCCTTGGAGCAGCTTGACCAAGGTACTTTTGCCCGAGCCACTGCGTCCGACAATGGCTATGGTCTTTCCAGGGGCAACCTCGAAGGAAATGTTCTGAAGGGTGTATTGTTCATCATCCTCACTGTAGCGAAAGCTGATATTGTCAAACTTGACATGGCCTGCGATCGCGGGCAATTGCATCAGGGGTTTTTGGGTATTCTCCTCTGGCTTGGTGGTCAAGACATCATCAAGCCGTTCCACGGATACCAAGATTTCTTGGAATTCATCCCAAAGTCCCACCAAAGACAAAATCGGGCTAATCACCCGACCAATGAGCATATTAAATGCCACAAACTGACCAATCGTGAGCTGTTCCTGAATTACCAGACTTGCTCCAAACCATAGTAAAGCCGTGCCGCTGAGCTTATTAATCAAACCACTGACTGACCCTAAGCCGTTGGCCAAGTTCTGTCCTTTGAATACCATATTCAACTGACCGGTGAGTCGGTCTTCCCAGCGCCAGCGCACCTCTTGTTCAGAGGATGCTGCTTTGACAGTTGCTACCCCCGATATCATTTCTACTAACAGGGAGTTTTGTGCCGCCTCTTCTTTAAAGATTTCCCTAGACACTTGCCGTAGAAATGGACTGGCAACTATGGTCAAAATGGCAATCGGTACAATCGTTGCCAGCACCAGCAAGGTTAGGTACCAGTTGTAGTAGAGCATCAGCCCTACATAGACAAACATCATTACCACATCCAGCCAAGTGGCAATAGCTTGTTGAGTGAGGAACGCCTGAATTTTCCCAGTTTCCTGAACTCGGGTCAGGATGTCTCCTACCTGGCGGGATTCAAAAAACTTCAGGGGTAGTGTGAGGGTATGCTTAATAAAGCCACTGACAAAGGTAAGACTGAGTCGATTGGAAAAGTAATCTAGCAGGTAGCGTCTGGTGACACTCAAGCCCGTGCTCCAAAGTCCAAAGATGACTAGACCAATGGCCAAGACATTGAGGGTAACAAAACTTTTGTTAACCACCACCTGATCCAAAATGATTTGGGTAAACAGGGGGGTAATCAGACCAAACACCTGGAGCAGCAGGGAAGCTAGGATAATTTGCAACAGGACTGTGCGATGGGGCCATAGCAATCCCCAAAAGCGATTCAGAGAAATCTTTTGATTGGGAGTCCCTGCTAGCTGGGGAGTGGGATTCAACAGCAGCGCATATCCTGTCCAACCCTCTAGAAATTGTTGTCGAGAAAGGGTCCGCTTTCCCACAGCTGGATCCGCAACAAGTACCTTCTCCCCTTTGACCCAATAGACAACTATATAATGATCACCTTGCCAGTGAGCAATCCAGGGGTTACTCCGTTCCGCTAGGCGAGCTAAAGACGCTCTAACTGGAGTAGCTTGAAATCCCAAGGTTTCTGATGCTCTAGCTAACCCTTTCAGGGATGACCCAGAACGCCCCACCCCTGCCAGATTCCGTAGGGAATTCAAGCTAAATCGTTTGCCCCAGTAGCGTCCAATCATTGCCAAGCAAGCAGCGCCACAATCTGAAGACGATTGCTGTTCAATGATTGGATAGCGTTGCCACAATCCCTGAAGAAAACGCCGCTTCGTCGGTACGGGAAATGGTATCAGTTCAGACTCAGCCTGGGTCGAGCTACTTTGTCTTTCGGAATTTCCATTGCTAGGTAGGTTATCTGGAATTAGCGGTACTCTCGGACCGGACTGAGTACGGACTTGATGAACTATGGCGCTAGTGGCGTCTGATTTCTGGTGTCCATTTTCAGAGCTTTGACCCGTTTGTGGACTCAACCTTGCCAGCACCGGTGCCAGGAGTTGGGCAGTTTCCCAATGTTCCTTTGGTAGATGGGTTACCCATAAATCGCTTTGGGCAATCCAATCTTCCAGCACTGGCTGAGGATAGCCCCAACTTTCGCCCCTTGCAATGGTTAGTGGGCAATTCTCTTGAACTGTGCCCCTTTCAATTTGACCACTACGTAGCCAGTAACGACCGAGTTGGCCAGATTCAACTAAGGACTCCCCAGCGGAAATCCTTGTGTCTACTAGGTAGGGCAACAATTGCTGTAGGCTGATGCTGTCAAGCGATCGCAATTCTGTCAAGGTCTTGAAGAAAATCAAGCGTTGCCGGTGCTGAGCTTGTTGCCGTAGGTGTTCGAGCCACTCCGGTAGCTGTTCTAACCAAGGTTGCAGTTCAGCTAAGGAGATCCGAGCAATCTGTCCTGAACTCGCTGCGATCGCTTGGTAAGGATAAGATAGGTTGCACAACAGTTCCTCAGCCCCAAAGGTTGCTCCCTCTTCAAGAACTTGTACGGATACGTCCCGCTGTTTTTCTCCATCAAAGCTTAGCAGTCGCACCCGCCCGCCACAGACGACGTAAAAACACTTATTTGGTTCATCTTGAACAGAATCTTGGCTTAACTTGCGTCTAGGATAGGGTATAATTTCATCACCTAGCTCAAAGTTATGAATTTGGAAGGATTGACTAAATTCTACTAATAGTGTATTTGATAGGGTTTTATCCAACCAGTTCGCGATTAGGTGTTCAATAACCTCGGAAGATTTATGGGTCGGGTATTGGCCAAGGGAATCTGGTGGTTGCCCTAATTTTTCTAAACCGACCGTTTTCTGATGCATTAGCTAGAACCCCTTCGTTAGTGAGTTTTGCTATATCTTGACTAGCGCCATGGTTAGCTGGAGTCTTTTACCCCATGTGATTGGCGCAAGTCTTAATTTTTCAAACAGTACTCTAGGTAGGTCACATAGACTTTGATCTCCCTTTTGACCTAGTAATAGTGCCAGTAGTGTTCCCTGGGGTTGACTTAGGAGTTGACTTAGGAGTGCTGTGGCTTCCAACAAGTGTTTGCCGTTTGATGCAACCTAAGCAATTCCAGCTAATCCAGGTAAATAAGTAATAATTTGATGGTCACCCTTGTTCCGGGAGGCTGATCGCCCTTTTTTAGGTAACTTTATGAAAAGCTTGTGAAATCAATTATGAGTTTTTTCCCCTGAAAACTCAATATCTTTACATATTTCTTAATTTACATATTTCCTTTTCTACATAATATTCCTTAGCACTAACCCCAAGGACAATCTCTGGAATCATCCTATGTGAAGTAAATCGGCGCTGTCAAGTTGTTTTCACGATAAATTCACGGTTTTGAAGACATCTTCAAGAAATTTTAATCAAATCTCATTGAAGTTAAGTGGCCAGATTGAAGTTAACCTGCTAAATAGATTGGTCAAGTTTTCATAACATTTTTATTAAACTAATTATTCATATAATCAATTTAGTAGTTATCAATAGTTTCACAACTACTTTACCAATTCTTCATTAAATCTTATTAAAAAAATTAAATAAAATTCACAAGAACAGCTATGTCTCAGCTCCTAGAGAAGCTTTGTAATCCGTAATAATGTGATCGGATTTGTCAATTACCCTAGGGGTGATACCCCTCACAACTTTTCCAGCTTACAAAGCATCATACTTCCTATCTGGTTGTAATATCATCGATCCTTAAATACTAATCATTAAAACTGATCGGGAGAGGGGGAGAAGTAAGGGGAGCAAAGAACGCGGATATTGTTAATGATGGATCATCCTCCAGACTTGCGATAAGTTAATTAAAAGTTAACTTACCTATTTTTATTGATCGTTATTTTTATTTGAAAAAAAAATAATCCCTAGGTTTACATTTACTTCATCAACCCTATAGTTACCTATTAACAAACGTGAAATTCACAAAAACCAATAATAAAAAATGACAAATTGGCATATCTAGTATTTTTATTTTTTTTATGGTTTTACTATCAATAAATTGGTGAAATTAGCCGTTGGCTGATATAGCGTTTTTTGTAGAATATGTCAACCTATAAGGTTTTTTTATTGAACAATAAAACTCCGGATATATTTACCCTCTTGCCTTACTTACCCTCCTGGTAGGGGTTAGAGGTGGGTTCCTCTTGTATGCAAACTAATTCCTGCAAGAAGTGTGTTGACAACCCAGATAGAAACGCTATATTGCCCATTATCCCTTCCCAATATTGATAATTAAGTTAATTAAGTGAACAGAAAAACCTAGACGTTTATGACATCAGATACTTTCTTCTTACCCCTGAAATCTCAAACCTATAACCCTAAACCTAACTTTGCTAATGCTACTGGAGGGGCTCAGTTTACAGGATATAGCCACAGATCTTCCGGGACTTTGACTGATGCTCAAGCAAAGACCTTGGTCAACGATGGTTTAAGTCAAGCCATTGCTAATGCTGACGCTACCTTTATCAATGACCCAACTTTTTCTGAACTCTTTACTCAAAGTGCTGGAGTTGGTCAACAGGGCGCTTATGAAGTATTTGCCCACAGTAAAGCTAAGGTAGTTGGTAACTTTTCCGTTGGTGCTTATGAGAAGTTCTCCTTTGATTTCTCAACCGCTGTACAACTTGACTCAAAAGAAATTGAAAATTCCAATACTGAATATGCTTCCGCAAAGTCAGGCAGTTACTTTTTTGTATTAGACACAACCAATGGTCATACCAGACTGTTAGATTATTTTGGATTCAAGGGAAATTTAATTTCTTCTAGTCAAGTTGGCAAGTTGAACGTTGCTGGAAGTTATAATGTTGACTTTAACTATCCCTATAAAACTACAGATATCAATGGTAACAATGGCATCGACTACCTCAACGGCTCAACCACAGGAGAATATGAGCGTTGGTTTAACCGTGATACCAATTTAACTGTAGTAGAAGTCAATACCAGTACAATTCAGTTGTTGGGAGATAGCTTCATCTATAACCTGGGCAATGATGTCCGCTATGGAAGTATTTGGAATGATAAACTTCATGGAACTAATTATGGGGACAAAATCTATAGCAGCCTAGGGGATGATATTGTCTATGGCTATGGTGGTAATGATATCCTCGAAGGCGGTAAAGGCGACGATAAACTTTATGGGGATAATGGTTCTGATAAACTCCATGGCAGTTTTGGTGACGATACCTTAGTCGGTGGTTACCACAATGATACCTTAGTCGGTGGTCGTGGTAGCGATGTGATGACTGGTGGTAGTGGCGCTGACCAATTCGTTTTTGAGCTAAATCAGAGTTTGTTATCCGGTGAATATGATGTGATCAAAGACTTTGAGGTTGGTGTCGATCAGATTGAATTCAGGGGCTGGGGTTATATTGATTCCTCCTATTGGTTCAATGGGGTAATTGCTGAAGGTCGGCTCACCGATACCCATGATGGTGCGCTATTCCATTCAAATTATGGTGGAAACGTCCTGTTTGAAGGGGTTAATGCCCACGAACTGAGTCACTCTGACTTCGTCTACGCTGGTTAAAACTTAATTCCAGATGGCGAATACTCTACAGGACTAAGGCCGTAAATTTATAGCAATTCTTAAGGCTGATAGGGCTACAGATAAATTTTATCTCCCCATCTCCCTATCTACCTATATACCTATCTACCCATCTAAATCTTTAATCTTACTTTTCAAAATTGGGATTACTTGTAAAGTGTGTTAATTAGGCACCCTACTAGTACTTATAAGGTTTAGTTCCCAGTTTTTCCTAAGTTTTGCTCTAATTCATTGAAGCCAAACCCAAAGAGGCGATCAAGCCATTGCGCGTAGCGCAATAGCTTGATCGCCTCTTTTATCATGAGATGATTACTGATAACCAAATAGTTACTATAAGAATTATAAATGAGATATAAACCTATAAGGTCTTTTGTTATTATCCAATAAAACTTCGGATCTCTTTTGGCTCTTGGCTTTTGGCTCTTGGCTTTTGGCTCTTAGCGCAAGAGGTGTGTTCACAACTCAAAGCAAAACACTATATTATCACTACCAGAGCATTAGCTGACTGCTGAGAAATAGCTTAATGCTTAACATTTTTGCTGCTTATTGTCATCAAAATCAGCCGCCAAAATGGCGCTCATCATGGATTACTGCTATTTATAATGATTCCCGTAATAAGTCAATATAAAAATGGAGATTTTCATGGGATCAAATACTTTATTTTTGCCAATTGTTAAAACTCCTAACTCCAAACCAAACTTTGCTGACGCTACAGGAAGCGCGAAATTCAGCAACTATAGTCAAGCAGCATCTGGATTTTTGACTCAAATTCAGGCGCAGACTTTAGTCAAGGATGGTGTAGGTTTTGCCCTTGCTAATGCTGACGCCACTTTTGTCAATAACCCAACCTTCTCTACACTATTTAGTCAAGCTACTGCGGCTGGTTTTGATGGTGCTTTTAAGAGTGGTTCGCAAAGTAACACTAAAGTAGTCGCAAGTTTTTCTGTTGAAGCTCATCAACAATTCTCTTTCAATTTCTCAGCAGATTTACGACTAACAGCTAAAGAAATTGAAAATTCTAATCGGGAATATTCTCAGGCCAAGTCAAACATAGGTTTTCTGGTGTTAGAGAGTGAGAATCCCAATCAAGCTAAAGTTAAAGGTTTTTTTGGCATTGCTGGTGATTTAATCTCTTCCCGTCAAATCGGCGACTTGGATTTTGGCTCTAGCAGCAACGTCAAACTTAACCGTCCTTTTAAAACTACTGATATTGATGGCAACAACGGCGTCGACTTTATTAAGGGTTCAGCCCGAGGGACTTATCAGCAAACCTTTGACCGTGATACCAAGATCACGATCGTGGAAGTTAATAACAATGGCGTTAATTTGTTAGGGGATACCTTAATCAATAGCCTGGGCAAGGATGTGCGCTATGGAAGTATTTGGGATGATAAACTTCGTGGCACTTTAGGTAATGACAAAATTTATGCTAGCTTAGGCGATGATTCGATTCAAGGACTTACTGGCGATGACATCCTAGAAGGGGGTAAAGGCAACGATAACCTAAATGGAGGGTTTGGTGATGATAAACTTCATGGCAGTTTTGGTGACGACACTTTGGTAGGTGGCGGAGACAGTGACACCATGGTTGGTGGTAATGGCGCTGACACATTTGTGTTCAATCGGAGCGATAGCTTGCTTGGAGATGACTTCGATATCATCAAAGACTTCCAAGTTGGTTTAGATAAGGTTAAATTCCAAGGTTTTGGTCAAATTGACTCCAAAACTTGGTACAACAATGGGATAAATCAGGGTTACCTTACTAATACTAGTAATGGCGCTCTCTTATCTGACGCAAAAGGTGGAGAAGTTTTGTTTGAAAATGTGAATCTAAACCAGCTTAAGCATTCTGACGTTTACTTCGCCTAACATCGAGTCTTAGGGGCGAAGCATTTGAGAACAGACTTATTGGAAAAACGACGATATTTAGCCCCAAATGCTTCCCCTGATCGGTATTGTGGCAAGATTTCTAAACAAAAGAGGCGCACGCTACGCGATCGCCTCTTTTTTCATATCAATATTCTTACTAGCAGCTGATGGTATCCTGGTAATCGGTAATTGGTAATCGGTAATCAAACCACTATTACCAGTCATTAATTAATTTAATACTAATAAAAAATAATTAACTTAAAATAATAATAAAGTTTGAGGATAATTTGCTGTTAAATAAAAAGTCAAAATGGCGTTTTTAATCTATTAATAACTTTTATAATTTTAATCTAATATAGTTTTTCAAAAAAAAGTAAATTAATGACCTCAGACACTCTCTTCTTAACCCCTAGAACCTCTAAGTCCAAACCGAACTTTGCTAACGCTACAGGAAAGGCTCAGTTTACCAACTATAGTCAAGCTCCTGCTGGTACCTTAACTAATGCCCAGGTGGAGACTTTGGTCAAGGGTGGTATAGCTACTGCTATTGCTGATGCTAAAAGTAGCTTTATCAATGACCCAGCTTTCTCTCAACTTTTTAGTCAAAGTACTGTAGTTGGTACTGAGGGAGCTTTTCAGGGCAGTGCCAATAGCCGCACTGAAGTGGTTGGTAATTTTTCAGTGAGAGCTAATCAAAAATTCTCTTTCAATTTTTCAGCAGCTTTAGAACTGAAAGCCAAAGAAATTGAAAATTCCAATCGGGAATATTCTGAGGCTAACTCGGGGACATTTTTTTTCCTGTTGAATACTGATCAGATGAATCAGCCCAAGATTCTCGATTCGTTTGCCATCTCTGGTGATTTAATTTCTTCCCGTCGAATTGGCGATATCGATTTTGGCTTTAGTCGTAACGTCAAACTGAACTCTCCCACAAAAAGCTTTGATATTAATGGTAACAATGGCATAGATTTCGCCAAAGGTTCAGTTACAGGCAGTTATCAGCGCACCTTTAGTCGCAATACTAATCTGACGTTAGTGGAAATTAATCAAAGTGCTGTTAAATTATTAGGAGATACCTTAATTGACAACTTAGGTAATGATGTTCGCTACGGCACGATCTGGAATGATGAACTCCGTGGCACTAACAGCAATGACAAAATTTATGGCAGCCTAGGTAATGATTCCCTCCATGGATTTGATGGGAATGACATTTTAGAAGCTGGTCAAGGTGACGATAAGCTATATGGGAACTCTGGTAGGGACAAACTCCATGGCAGCTTTGGTAATGACACTCTTAAGGGTGGCTCGGGCAAGGACCTGATGTATGGTGGCTCTGGTCAAGACATGATGTATGGGGGCACTGCTAATGACAAAATGTATGGAGGCATTGATGATGACACCATCCAGGGTGGCTCGGGTAACGATTTCATAGCTGGGGATGCTGATAACCAAAACAACAATGTTAGTGTTTACCGTGGGCATCAATATCTCCTAACTTCTGTTGCTGGCACCTGGGACGAAGCTCAAGCTGAGGCAAAGCGTTTAGGTGGTAACCTGGTAACGATTAATGATGCTGCTGAGCAAACATGGCTGTTTAACAAATTTGGTTCTAAGGAACTGTTTTGGATTGGCTTAACTGACAAGTCAAGAGAAGGTAATTGGAAGTGGGTCAGTGGTGAGTCAGCATCTTATCGCAACTGGTCTCCAGGAGAACCGAACAACTCCACAATCTATGGAAGTCAACCAGAAGGTGAAGACTATGCCGTCATGGGTTGGGGCGATCGCGCCTGGAATGATTTAAGCGATCGCGATCCTTGGCATAATAATCTGCGAGGGGTGATTGAGATCAATCAGCCTAGTACTAAAAATACCATAATTGGTGGAGATGACATTATTACTGGTGGTCGCGGTAGTGATACCTTAGTCGGTGGCAGTGGCGCAGATAAATTTGTGTTCAAACGGAATGAGAGTTTGTTAACCGGTGAGTTTGATGTAATCAAAGACTTTGAAGTGGGTATCGATAAGTTTGAATTCCAAGGCTGGGGTAATGTTAATGCCTCCAGGTGGTTCAATAATGAAATCTCCCAAGGTGGAATTATTGATACTCCAGATGGTGTTCTTTTCCGTTCTGATTATGGTGGAACTGTTCTGTTTGAAGATAAGAGTGTAGCAGATCTCAGCTACTCTGACTTTAAATTTAGCTAACCCCCAATTCTAGAAGAAGCTGAGTGCTGAGTGGGGAGCGTCCTCAGTGCTCAGTGGGTCAGTGCTGACAAATAAATAAAAAGAAGCGATTGCCTCTTTTCTCCTCGCAAAAAAATCAGCCAACATGGCGATACCTTTTGAAGATAGTTATTTATGATAGTTATTTATGATAGTGGTGGGCTTAATGCTTTCCATCAAAAGCTCAGATCTGGCTTTGGGTAAAGAGGGTAGTAGCCCAATCCACCGTCGGTTAAGCAAGGCTCAACGGTGAACGGTCAACTACCTACTATGTCAACTACCTACTAGAAGAAGCATGGCAAGAGGATGAACTTCTGCTATAAATTCTGCCACTAGAGTCTCTTTCGACAGTAACCTCTTGCATAATGCTTGCTTCATGCCCAGAGGCAGTTGCTGTACTTTCGGCTTGGACTACAACGGTACCATCTGGTGAAACTATCCATTTTCTGATTGTCTGGGAACGTCTCATGGTTATATATAGCAATTCTACGACTTGTGAGGTACAAATGTCTGGGTTTTAGGGAGCAGGAAGCAGGGAGCAGGGAGCAGGGAGCAGGGAGCAGGGA
>WTKN01000054.1 GCA_011524395.1 Moorena sp. SS36440bin_2 | reverse complement strand
ATTCTTTCCATTATACTCTATTTTTAGGATTTTATGGTATTATGGAGATGTCTAATGGTCGAATTAGTCAGATTAGTTGTCATGAAATCAACGTTTCAGTATCGAGCTTACCCAACTACCAAGCAAAAACTTGAAGCTAATTATTGGCTTCGAGTGTGTCGCTATTGGTATAATCGCCAACTTGGAGATCGTTTTAATTGGTGGAATAACAATAGAAGTTACGTCAACGCTTGTCCGTTAGTTTGCGCGTTACCTGAACTGAGAGTACAGCCGACTAGATACAGTCAGCAGTCACAATTACCTGGGCTCAAAACAGATTTGATCAAGGTATTTCATAGCGGTGAGCTGTTGGACTTCACCCGATTAGATTCAACTGTTTTACAGGATGTCTGTAAGCGGGCTGACGATGCCTTTAAACGTTATATATTGGGTTATTCTAATGGCTTGCGTAGCGGTAAGCCACGATTCAAGAACCAATCTAGCTACCGGACGATGGTGTTTGCAATGGTCAAACCAGGGTGGATTCATCTTGTCCGCAAGAGCTGGCTCTATATCAAGCTTCCCAAACTTGGAATGCTAAAGGTTCGGATGCACAGACCAATGCCTGATGGTGCCGTGGTTAAACGTGTTAGTTTGACTAAGAAAGCCGATGGTTGGTATGTCAATCTGACCTTAGAAGATCTTACGGTGCCTGAGTTTACACCTGATCAGATTGTCCCCACTTGGGATAATTCAATCGGTCTTGACGCAGTGCTAGAGGGCGATGACTATATTGCCACATCTGAAAATACAAAATACAAATCAGCTAAACCACTGCGTAAGTCTTTACCGAAACTCAAGGCTGTTTCTGCTAAGAAATCATCGAAACGCAAGGGTTCTAGAGCTCGTCGCCAACTAGCTGAGCGCGAATCTCGAATACATCAACGCATTGCTAGACAGCGCCAGAATCACCGTTACAATCTGGCTCACAAGCTAGTAAAAACAGGTAAAAAAGTATTTTTTCCTGAGAAGCTAAATATCAAAGGACTAACAAAACGAAATAAATCCAAAAAAGCCGAGTCAGGGACGTACTTGCCTAACGGCCAATCCGCTAAGTCTGGGTTAAACAAGTCTTGGTTAGACGCGGCGTTTGGTGAATTTCTAACTACACTGGACTACATAGCCTCAAAAGCTGGAGCAGTGGTTATCAAACAAAAACCGGCGTATTCATCAATGATTCTAAGTTATCGGAACGAAGTTGTATTTACCGATTGCTCAATCAGAAAGTATTACGATCCGGTTGAAAAGGTTTTGGTTGATCGGGATGTAAATGCCGCAATCAACCTCAAACGACTTGGGCTGGGCGTTTTCCCAAGTATAAAACGGCGTAGTGGGAAGCTAGTCGTATCTGGTGATATGGACAATAGTACCACGAAGCAAATCGTGTCTATCCTAAGGGACGGCACGGACACTCGTTCGCTTCTTCAGAAGCCCACGCTATAGCGATAGCTTAGCGTGGGAGTGCGTCACTCATCTGCCTCAAATTACTAAAGGCAGACGTGGCCCAAAGGGTAAGTGGCGTAAAAATCGTCCTCCGGCTCTAGCTAAGATCAATGTCAACCGTAATCACATTGGCTCGAATATGCACAAAAGTCCCAAAGACCGGAAGCCAGTGATTTCAGTAAAACGAAGCGGCAACAATCTATACGGAAACGAGGTAGAAATCCTCGGTCCATGTCGGATTGTCTATCAGCCAGATCACCCACTTGATTGTGGCGCTCGTCTGTGGATTGAAACCTTCAGTGATGTTCACTTCATTGGTGGCAGTTTTCCTGCGAAGAGCTAATTACCAATTACCGATTTTGCTCTAATAGGCATTCTGCAGCTTCTAGCATATCTGCAGCAATATCTCTGAGGTCTTGCCGATTCTCTAGATATGTAGATAAGGCATCCATCGGATCAATACTGTTACCTATACCCAGTTCCGGCAAGCGGGGACGGGCTAGCTGGCTGACTAATTCTGGACGAATGGTATAGTGGTGGGCTGGCCTCAAGGATTCATGTATCGCAGTATTGTCAATTAGGTCGAGCTGCTCAGAACGTAGCTTGTAAATCAGCCGGACTATAGCGTCTTTAATAGTTTCGTTACCAATAGCGTTTAGTAAAGTACTTTGGGGATCATCTGCTTCAGAAAGATTAACCTCAATGGTACGGAAAGGTCGTACTGACAAGGGACAAAATTCCCACTGAACGCGACCTTTGGACAGCTCAATCATGACATAACCTTTGTCTTCTTTCTCTTCACTGAAATCGACCCGTTCAATGCTGCCAGGGTAAATGACTGGGGGGTCATTGGAGTTGTTGAGATTCTGGTGATGGTGGATGTGTCCTAAAGCTACATAATCAAAGCAGGGTCGAGTCAGCAGCGAGAGCGGAATAGTAAAACCTTTACCAACTGCGAGGAAGCGCTCTGCACCAAATCTAGCTTGGTCTGCCATTAAATGACCTAACAAGACCGTTGGCAGGTTTGGGTCTAGTTTACGAATTTCTCCTTCTAAGATTGGCTCAAGCCGTGAGATCAGGAGTTGGTTAACCTCCGCCAGGGTTAAACCTTCGGTGTCTGGGCGACTGAGAAGGGTGGAGTTGGTTAGCCACGGTAGAGTAATCACCTGTACCAGACCATTGCGGGTTTGAATCTTATGAGTTTTTATCCTATCCCCTACTAGAAATCCAGGCACCCCTAAGGTGCGATAAATACATAAGCTAGCACCTCCCTGTCCTTGGGAGTGTTGGTCGTGGTTTCCTACTAATAAAACTGTAGGAATGTTTGCATCTACTAAGCGGCGAAATTGATTGGCAAAGGCTTCCTGAACATAGGGTGGTGGTGTGGCATCGGGAAAGGCATCACCGCCAAAAAGAACTAAATCCACAGGTTCGGTAATGGCTCGGTCAATACATTTAGCTAGGGTATTGACAAAATCTTCTAAACGTGTATTGATTCCAGTAGCAGGGTTGATCCGTCCATGGGAGAAGCCACTACCCATGTGGATGTCAGATAGGTGAAGAATTTTGATCATTAGCCATGATATATAATTTCGATGTGATAGATGAACATACTCTGTCAGGGAAAGGCAAGAGACAATAGGCAAGAGGCAAAAGGATAAGCCATGTTGCTCAAAGGTTGCGGAAAATGTAGCTGAAAATGTATGGGTTATTGGTCAAGAATTTCAGATAAAGCGTGATAGATGACCTGTTTTTGATCAGAATCGTATTTCCAGCGCTGGAGAAATTCTTGGTAGTTGCCAACTCCAGTAAGGGCGCTTTGCCTTAACTGTTGGGCAATGTCAAACAGGCTTGGCATATTTAGTTGTTTAATGAGATTAGCACTACGCGTTCGCACTCGGTCTGATCCTTGAGCCATGTCTTCTTTACCATTGCGGCGATGGTTCAATCCCATTGCCGCTGACATAGCTAAATTTTTGACTAACAGTTCCGCTACAATTTCGGGGGATGACTCTAGAGCTGTGATCACCTCTGGTGAAGGATTGTCGGCTAAGGTGCTGTCACTGGTAAGGTAGGTGACAAAGAAACCTCTAGCACCATTTTTGGTTTTTACTAAGGATGCGATTGCATCGGTAATTTCTGGCGATGTTAGTTCCCCTGTTGCCATTTTGGTCATTATCGATTCGGTAAATGCCATCGCATCATCAAAGGTTACGGTTTCTAGAATTTCCATGGCAATTCAGAGGCTAACTCAATAATAGGTCAGTTCCAATTTGAGCACAATTTTCACAAAACCGCAGATAGAGCTTTTACTATAAATCCTCTAAAGCTATCAGCGCTCAGCGGTCAGCGGTTAGCGGTCAGCGGTCAGTGGTCAGCGGTCAGCGGTCAGCCGTTGGCCTTTAGCTGATTAATGATAACTGCTAACTAATAGCTGATAACTGCTAACTAATAGCTTCATCCTTATAGCACTACCCATTAAAGTTAGGACATTGATAGAAGCTGAAAACCTTGTGTAGTAAACTTTTGCCTCTTGCCTCTTGCCTCTTGCCTAAAGCCCTTGCGCGTAGCGCTATACAAACCAACCCCTAACTCTTGACAATCGCTCCAAAATCTGCTAATACACGAGCATGATTCCGCAACAATCCCAACAAATTCAACCGATTAGTCCGAATATTGGGGTCAGGATCCATCACCAATACACTCTGGTCACCATCAAAGAAAGTGCTAACCGTAGGAGCAATCTCTTCGAGTGCTTCCACTAATTTTTGATAATCTCGCTCTTCTTGAGACGCTTTAATTTTTGGCACTAATTCGACTAGGGCATCATAAAATGCTTGCTCACAAGATTTCTGGAAGTGTTCCGGATTCACTACTGTTGTTGGTTGTAACTCTTTGGTATCTAAATCCCCTTGTTTAGCTAAACGAGCTGAACGGTTGACTGTTTCATAGATTTTATCCAGGGTACCATTATCTCGGATAGACTGAAGAAACAAAGCGCGATCGCGTACATCTAACACATCTATTAATGCCCTGTTTTGATACTCAGGATCATCTTCTCCTAACACAGCATTCACTAAATCATAGTCAATTTTATTTTCTTCTTGGAGCAGAGTGCGAATCCGTTGTAAGAAAAATTCCTGTAATGACTCTATTGGTGAATTCTTGTCTGGATAACTAGCTACAAAATCTGCAGCAATATCTTGTAGCAACTGTTGGAGATTAATCGGTAAGTTGGCATTCCAGGTAATGTTGATAATACCATTAGCCGCACGACGTAGAGCAAAGGGGTCAGAAGAGCCTGTGGGTAACATACCTAAACCAAAGATACTGACTAAGGTATCTAGCCTGTCTGCTAATGCTACCACTTGCCCGGTCAGGGTTTGAGGTAGAACATCCCCTGCACCTCTTGGTAAATAATGCTCAAAAATTGCTGTTGCGACTTGCTCAGATTCCCCACTAGCAACGGCATACTTTTGTCCCATTACCCCTTGTAATTCAGGAAATTCATAGACCATCTGGGTAACCAAGTCGGCTTTACACAGTAAGGCTGCTCTTTGAATCTGAGTAATAGCTTCTGGTGAAATTAGATTAGGAGAGTGTTGACGTAACTGGTCAGTAATTTTACTCGCTATCTTTTCTATTCTACCGACCTTTTGGCGTACTGAACCTAAATCTTCCTGAAAAGTGACTTTATCCAGTTGGGGTAAATAGCTTTCTAAGGGTGAGTCGATATCAGTTTTGTAGAAAAACTGTCCATCTGCTAGCCTCGCTCGGATTACCCGCTCATTACCAGTAGCAATAATTTTGGATTTAGCAGGATCACCGTTACCAATAGTAATAAAATAGGGGATAAGTTCAGTAGCCGCTTCGGTTTTGAATACTGGAAAGTAGCGCTGATGAGACACCATCTCTGTGGTGACTACTTCTTGTGGTAAATTCAAGAATTCTGAGGAAAACTTACCCACTACTGCTGTCGGCCATTCCACTAAATTAGTGACTTCTTGCCATAACTCAGGGTACAGAGGAGTATAACCACCTAACTCTTTAGCTGCTGATTCTACTTGTGATTTGATTGTCTCCCGACGTGTTTCAGAGTTGACCTCTACATAAGCATTGCGCAAATAGGACTGATAATCTGTTGCTTGGGGAATCTCTACCGGTTTGGGAGACAAGATCCGATGACCACTGGAAATGCGATCGCTTTTTACAGTCTCGGCATTATTATCTAACTCTACCGGTAGCACTACATCATCCAAAAGTGTGACTAGCCAGCGAATGGGACGGGGAAATTTTAAATCTCCATTCGCCCAGCGCATGAACCGTCTACCTTCCAATCCAAATATCCATTGGGGAATCAGTTCCGTTAGAATTTCCGTAGCGGGGCGACCGGATATCTGTTTCTGAACAAAGACAAATTCTCCTTTCTCCGTATCTCTGAGGAATAGATTATCTACCTCTACCCCCTGTTTACGGGCAAACCCAAGTGCTGCTTTAGTAGGTTCCCCATCCTTAAACGCTGCCTTAGCCGGTGGTCCTTTAACCTCTTCTTCTCGGTCGGGTTGTTTGTCAGGTAACCCTTTAATGATAACTGCTAAGCGGCGAGGGGTGCCGTAAATCTCAATTCCTTCTGGAGTAAGAAAGTACTCATCCAGGGTTTGGGGAATTTTCGATTGCCACTGTGCGATCGCACTATCCACAAAATCTGCGGGTAATTCTTCTGTACCGACTTCTAATAAAAATGTAGACATAGGGAACCGATTACTAATCAAAACCGTAATCTTTAACTACCAATTCCCCCAGTGTACCTCTTGAGATTCTAGAGCTGGTGTTGATGGTTTTGATGGGGAAACCCAAAGTTACAGCGACAGTCGCAAAACTCTACCTCAAACCCCGTTATGGATTTATCTTCACTAGTAGGGGCGCACGCTGTGCTCCCCTAACGGTATAGTTATTGCTAAATTGTCAGAAAGTTGCTAGGGCTGGCAATAGCGCTAACTTGTGCATTATTGAGAACTGCTAAAACTTCACTGTTAGCAGAGATTTCCACATTACGGCCACTTTGGTTAAACGTTAAGTTACTAAAAGTCAATGCACCAGAAAGACCCAGGAACATCTTACCAGCCTTAAAGTTAATGATAGTATCAGTTCCTTTGCGTGCTTCTAGAACAATAATATCCTGACCACCCCCAAGCCTGATTGTATCGTTGCCAAAGCCACCAACAACGAAATCATTACCAGTGCCAGTGTCTATGAAGTCATCACCGATACCCCCATAAACTGTGTTACTGCCTCCGGAGGAGAATATCCGGTCATTACCAGTGCCGCCATAAATGTTGTCAGGGTTGGAACCGCCGAAAATCAAGTCATCCCCAGCACCACCATAGAGAATGTTTATTCCCTCACTGCCAAAGATTCTGTCATTACCATCCTGACCGTAGATGGTGTCATTATCAGCAGTACCGAAAAGAGTTTCATCGTTGTTTGTGCCTAGAATTACTTCATCTTTCGGCACAACTCTTAAGTTATCCACTAGTAGCGCGGATTCCAATAACTCATCTTCTACGTCCACCACTGCCATACGTACTAGATAAGTGCCACTAGTTGGGAATGTGTAGGTAAAGGTATCGTAGTCTGTTTCCTCACGAAATCCTGTAGGAGACACGAGAAATGAACTATTTGTATCTGCGAGTTTAAATAAAACGTTTGGGGTGATGGAGACAAAGGCAAAATCCTTGAAGGTGGAGTCAGGGGTAAGCTCATCAGTCAGGAAGTTAAAGTCGAAGCTCAAAACATCCCCAGCGTTGACTGTAATAGGTTGTAACTTGAGAGCGGATCCTTCTTTGGCGTTTCCATTGCCAAAACCATCTATACTGCCTGGGTTTAAGCCTAAGAGGTTTTCAAGTATGCTATCACTTACAGAACCGACATCATTAGTAATTAAAGCCTGAAATTGTCCCTGAGAAGGGATACTGCCAAATGCCGCTGTCTCAATGCTGGCATCGCCGATAGTGTTCCAATTTATGAAGTTGCCAGTTTCAAATCCAAAAATACTAGTCATCAGATTTTGTCTTTGGTAGATTAAATGATTGACACAAGAAGGTCATTGCAGACAAACAAATTTAGACTAAGCTCACCTCAAGGCATCATAAGTTGATACACCAGTTGATACACCAGTTGATACACTTTAATTCAGACTCGTAAAACCGATGAAAATTCGTAGTTGACCCTGTAAAGAAACCTTTAAATGTTGAATTATTAATGAAAAAATTAAATACCTTAAGGTGTCTTATTTTTTCACCCTGAATTTTTTTGATAGTTTGCTTGACTTGACTATTTATCAATCTATCAATTCTTTTGTTAAATAAAAATACTTTTATTTAAAGTATTCGTAAAGTTAATACTAAACTTGTTCAAGTTTTAGTTAAAATTAGCTAATCACAGTTAGCTAGGTAACGTCCATAAACTAGATACCATAAGTTATCTGGGGCATCTTCACAGATTTCAGGGATCGTAACACGGCTATTGCCAGCAGCATGGAGTCATTCATAATAGGTTTGATTCGCTGAAATCAAACAAAGGCTCTGCCTTGATATCTGGAAATGGTGACAAATCCTGAAAAAAAGGGTTATAATATCCCTCTGAAGACAAAACATTGATTAACCCTAACAGCTTGATTAACCTTGAGGAATTTACTTACAATTCCAGAGCTGGTATATTCTCTCTCAGTAGATTTACGGTTACGCCGGTCAACTCAGCAATTCTATAATCCCATCAGTTATTGAAGGGCAGTAAGGCAATGTATAAGAATTGCGTAATTGACATTAACTCCAAGCCTAATAAGGTTGATAGCGTTTGGCGTCTAGCCGAAACATTATCTGTAGAGGAAAAGGCTGAATTGATTGAGCGCTTGGTTGACCAAGAATCTGGGTTGATTGTGCTCTCAGCAACTACCCACTTAGCTGATTATATCCTGGCCCAAATGAGTCTTTTGTCATCAGAGGGTTTGCTGTACGTATTCAGGAAAGTTGCGGCTCAGCTGTCTAGCAAAGGGCATGGTTTGTAGATTATTGTCGTTAATCACCCAGAATTTCCAGCTTGTTCTTTTTTTGTTGGTGGTTAGTAGGGGCAAACAACTGTTTGCCCCTACAGTAGTTAGTAGAGATCAACACACTATGACTAACGACTAAGCAACTAACGACTAACCACTAACTTATTTCCAAGATTTGATGTAACCTCTACATAGACATACTCCAGCCGCACTGGCTGACGAGCAATGGAATCGAGGGGAATCCCATCAAAACATGCGATAATGTCCTTCAGGTCTAAAGACTCTGGTAGCCAAAACGCTAAATCATTGCCATAGCGGCGATGAGTAAAGCCTAATTCTTGGGCACGAGCGATCGCTTGTTCTTCTTGAGGGGTGTCTACTACTACAATTTCTTGAGCGGGAATCTTTTGCCGTAACTCATGCAAACTCCCCTCTGCTACAATCCTTCCCTGTTTAAGAATACCAATTCTCTGGCAAACACGTTCTGCTTCATCAAGGGAATGAGTCGTCAGCAAAATAGTAATTCCCTGGCGCTGAAGACGTCGAATCAAGTCCCAAATTTCATATCGGGCTTCAATATCTAAGCCTGTGGTAGGCTCATCTAAAATAAGTAATTTCGGCTGATGCACTAGAGCTACAGCAATATTCATCCGTCGCTGCATCCCACCACTGAGGGTTTCCACCGGACTTTTTGCCCGCTCTAATAAATTTACTGCAGCAAGGGCAGTGTAAACTTGTTTAGAGCACTGCTGACCATCTAAGCCATACAGACGAGCAAAGAAATACAAGTTTTCGTGACAGCTAAGGGTTTGATACAGTAAATTCTCTTGGGGAGCAACCCCAATCAGTTTTTTCGTGGCTTCGGAGACTGGTTGGTTATTGATTGCGATCGCACCACTATCTGCTCGTAGTAAGTTACAGATGATATTGATAGTAGTTGTCTTACCTGCACCATTGGGTCCGAGTAAACCATATATTTCTCCCCCTGGAATATTTAGGGTTAAATCCCGGAGAACGTTTCGATTACCGTAAGACTTATTTAATTTATGGATATTTAGCACTAGTTAAACCTTCAGCAATACTAAGGCAATTGAATCAGACTTTTTTTACGATAATCGGATAATTTTATAGAAGGACTAGGTAATAGATAACTGACCCGACTATACTTAAGTTTATTTATTTGTGCAAAACTCCTCATTCTTTAATGGTTTCAACTAGGTTACCCTGTACACAACTCCCATGGGTAATCACAATCTCCTCTCGACCTGAACCATCCCCTGGTATGACAACCATCCGACTATCACCATCACTGAGGCAAAGCCAAACAAAAACCAGAAATGAGACTCGATTTCCACCAAACTATTCCCATCAGCCCATACTCCTAGCAAGGCTTCGTTCATATGATAAATTGGGTTAAACCTAGCGATTTCCAGTAACTGTTCCGGAAACAAAGCAGTTGGTAAAAATGCACCCCCCAAAATTAATAGAGGTACACCGAAGGTTCCCACTAAAGCATTAACGTCCTCAGTCCGCCGCCCTAATTGAGTTCCCAGAAAAAATCCCACTCCTACATAAGCAATAATACTCAGGAAAATAATCAATATCCCTAGCAATACCGAACCTTGAAACCTTGCCCCCAAAAATGCTGCTATGGTATAAACTACTAAAGCTTGACCTGTACCAATGCAGCTGTGAGCCAAAAAAATTCCTAAGAAATAGGATATACCGCTTAATGGAGACAGAAATAAACGCTTGAGCATGTGCTGTTCTCGTTCTGAGACTACCGTTGCGACGCTACCCCCCAAGCAGCTAAAAAACAAAGCAGCACCCACAAGAGTAGTTGGGGCAGCACGTTCAAATGCTTCAGCGGTTGATAGCTGAGCCTGTTCTGCCATAATTAAACCGTTGAGAAATAGCACAGTAATTGGAAAAATACTCCAAAATAATAGGCTTCGCTGCCTTCGCCATAGTTCAATCAAGATTCGCTTTGCTACAGCCCAGGTTTCCCGCCAATATTTCATAATTATTATGTGTGTGATTTTTCATAGGGGAATTGTTACTTTCAACTTTCAACTTTCAACTATAAGACCATAGTTGTATCTTTAGATTACCTATCGCCTATCGATTACAAACAGCGTATCCAGGTCTCTGAGATCATAAAGAGCAAAGCAAGCTGCTAACATTGGCCATGCAGCAAAAAATAGCAAATTTGGAGAGGCCATAGGCCACGCTACGCGATCAGTAAAGGGGCTTAGATATTGCTTATAGGAGGAGAGAGTAGATACCCCATGAAATACTAATACGCTACCATAAGTAAATCGTTTTTCCACTAAGAGTAAAAATCCGATGACGATGACTAGCTGAATAACGCCAATAAGAGTAAAAATGCTGTTACCGAGTCCACTAATAAAGTAAAAGTTTTCATAGACCGCAGCTGGATGTTCAGGACGCACGAATTTCTCGATTGTCCACATCAGCATTACTATAAAAACACTGAGGCGCAGTAGAAACAAAACTAGGGGAATTCGATTAGATGCTCTCATGGTAGTTAACAAGTCATAGACGGAAGTAATAGATCGGATAACAGAATGATAGATCAGATTATATCTGGTAGCGTCGTTATTTTATACCTAGGCTTGACACTCGCAATTGGTTTGCATTCAGGTATCAGCCGTCAGCCGTCCCTACCATGAATCCATGACTTCCGTCACAGAGTATAGTTCCTAAAAGAGCTTGAAGGCGCAAGGGTGGCCTTTTGGCCAAGGTTTAATAACCAGTAACCAGTAACCAGTAACCTATAACCTATAACCAGTAACCTATAACCTATAACCAGATTGGGATTGACCTACGGTCACGCTACGCGAGTCACGGGTTGTGGCCTTTGGCCTCAGCTTCCGCGCTTATGCGATTAGCCCGAAGGGCGTTGATAAGCGCGAACGCGTTTGCTGAAATTCTGCTAAAATCTTTCACTAAAGGTAAAATAACCCTATCACCATTACCCTTCAAATCTCTCGGAAACCCCAAAGCACCTCAAATAGCGTGGCCTTTTGGCCATCGCTGCTACTTTAGCCGATTAGGGATTGATGCTAGCTGTACACAGTAGCATCAATGGCTAGCATCTACGAAAACCATCCTGATATCAGGGAATTTCTACCGTAAGTACTACCGTATGCCATTTAACTGTGACATGCTCCCTCTTAAGAGGAAAATCATGAGGAAAAAACGACCCTCTTAATGGCCTCGTCATACCCAAATTCCCTGATGACCTGCCAGTATGATCTGCTGTCTTAATCCCGATTGCGAGAATCCCATTAATCCGGATGATAACCAGTTTTGCCAAAGCTGTGGTAACAAACTAGTAATCTTGAAAAACCGCTATCGTCCGATTCGACCGATCGGAGATGGGGGATTTTCCAAAACCTATTTGGCAGAAGATAGGGACAAATTGGATGAATACTGTGTGATTAAGCAGCTAGCTCCCCAAATTGAGGGAACAAAAGCACTCAAGAAGGCACGTGAATTATTTGAGCAAGAGGCAAAACAATTGCAAAGGCTGGGACAACATCCCCAAATCCCTACTTTGCTAGCTTACTTTGAAGAAGATCAGCGCTTATATTTGCTCCAAGAGTATATCGAGGGGAAAACCTTAGAGCAAGAGTTAGCAGAAGCAGGACCGTTCAGTGAAGACAAGATTAAGGATGTTTTATTTGAACTGCTAACTATTCTAAAGTTTGTCCATCAACAGAATGTAATTCACCGAGATATTAAACCAGGTAATATCATTCGCCGTCCGACTTTGGGTCAAGGAGCCGAAAAAGCAACTGAGCTAGTACTAATCGATTTTGGGATAGCCAAGCAATTGAGGGCTACCGTCATGGCTAATATCACTGGCACCACTATCGGTTCCTTTGGCTATGTGCCTATGGAACAAATGGAGGGAGGTAAAGCCTATGCTGCTAGTGATTTATATAGTTTGGGCACGACCTGCTTTCATTTGCTGACTAATGTTCATCCTTGGGATTTGTGGAAGAAACAAGGCTATCGCTGGGTAAATAGTTGGCGAAAGCATTTAAAGCAACCGGTGAGTGAGCAATTGTGGTGGATAATGGATCGGCTGCTCCCAGAAAGCTATCAGCACCGTTATCAGTCTGTTGACCAAGTCTTGGAGGTGTTGGAGTTTAAGTTTGCGGCTCCTGCTAATCCTCCTCAATCTACCTCTAAGTATCACGAGTCCTTGCTTAATTTTTTAACGTCATTAAGACAAAATGAACAGTTAAAAAAACAAGTCATGATGGGAGGAGCGTCTTTATTATCTCTAGGGTTAATTACTCAAGGATATGGATATTTTAGGTATCAAACATTTCCGTCTAATATAAGTTTTTTGATTGCTGGTTTACCCAGCAGTACCTACCTCAAAACTACTCTAACTGGACACACTAACTCAGTGCGTTCTATTGCTGTTAGTCCTGATAGTAACTATTTGGTAAGTGGTAGTAATGATCATACTGTAAAAATTTGGGATTTGCCGAAAGGTGAGTTAGTCAGAACCCTTAATGGCCATGATGGTAATGTTTATTCCGTTGCTATTACTCCTGATGGAGACACTATTGCTAGTGGTGGCGATGACAACACTATCAAGATTTGGAATTTGAAAACGGGTGAGCTAAAAAATAATCTTACTGGTCATCAGGGGTTTATTAGTTCTGTTGCGATTAGTTCCGATGGAAAAACCTTAGTAAGTGGAAGTTATGACCACACTATCAAAGTTTGGGATTTACCTACTGGCAAGCTGAAACAAACTTTAACGGGGGAAACGAATTGGGTTAGTTCGGTGGTAATTAGCCCTGATGGCAAAACCTTAGTTAGTGGGAATGGGGGCAATACGATCAGAATTTGGGATTTGGATACAGGTAATCTAAAAAAGACCCTAAATGGTCATAGAGATTCCGTTGTTTCTCTAATCATTAGTCCTGATGGTAACACATTATTTAGTAGTAGTCTAGACCGTAATATTAAGATTTGGGATTTGACAATTGGTGAATTAAAAAATACCTTGACAGGACATATATACTATGTTCATTCTCTGGCGATTAGCCCGGATGGTAAAACCTTGGTTAGTGGTAGTGCCAATAATACCATTAAGGTTTGGGATTTAGAAACAGGGGAGTTAAAAAATACCCTCACTGGTCATACAAACTGGGTGAGCTCTCTGGCGATTAGTCCCGATGGTAAAACATTAGTCAGTGGTAGTAGAGATGATAGTATTAAACTTTGGAAGTTGCCTTAATTTATGACAGTAAGCTGGTGTTAAGTTAAAGTTTTAGGTTAGAGGTTTTCTGAGAAGTATCATTTGCGACATCCAAGCCCCCTAAATCCCCCAAAATTGGGGGACTTTTACCAGAAAATGGATTCTTGTTCCCCCCAGAATTGGGGGGCTAGGGGGGCAAAATTCAATATCAAAAAACTTTTCAGATATCCTCTTAGGACAGTAAGGGAGCAGGGAGCAGGGAGCAGGGAGCAGGGAGCAGGGAGCAGGGAGCAGGGAGCAGGTGGAGAAGGTTTTATTTTTTTATAAGTAAATAATATTTAATTTAAATCCACAACACCTGAAAGGAGAAACTGTAAAATGTAAACGGTAAACTGTAAAGTGTAAACCGTCAACACAATTTAAATGCATACCTGGCACTGGCAGAGTTGGAACAATTTGCCCTATTTAACGAGTAGCCTATTGAAGCAATGGAATCACGGCTTCTTCACCTCAGCATTTTCTCCCCGTTCTCCGGAAGAAATGGTCGATGTACTCCAGCCTGATGCCGAGGTGTATCGAGTTAAACAGGTTCACGGCAATATAGTACTGACTCCTGGGGAAATTGAAAGTACCCAAAACGGTGATCCAGACTCCAATAAACCACCGGCTGATGGTATTATAAGTGAGGAAGCTAACCAAGCTGTGTGGGTTTGTACGGCAGATTGTACGCCCTTACTGATTGGGGATATGGAAACCGGACAGGTATCAGCAGTTCATGCGGGTTGGCGGGGTACTGCTCAACGGATTGTTCCTAATGCGATCGCACGATTGCTAAACAATGGTAGCCGTAAAGAAAATCTACGCATTGCTCTCGGTCCAGCAATTACCGGGGAATGCTATCAGGTATCGGAAACCGTGGCGGCGGAAGTGGGAGCTAGTATTGTATCTACTGATCAAGGGGATACCACCGAATCAATTCTGGGGGTGTTGCAGCAGCTAGACGACTCCCCCATATTAGATGACCCAAAACCCGGACGAGTACGCTTGGATGTGCGGCGAGTGAATGTCTTACAGTTGGAACAATTGGGCATTGATTCAGAACAAATTGCGATCGCACCCCACTGCACTTACTCGGAACCAGAGCGTTTCTTTTCCTATCGGCGTAATCAACTTAAGAAAGTTCAGTGGTCTGGTATTATTAGCTATTGAAGCTAGGCCAAAGCCTGGCAACGGAACCGGTACGACAATAGCAAAGAAACGTCCTTGAATCCATGCCACGCACCCCTAGATTAACGTTTGACCGGGGAACTCTGATTTTGCATCCACCACCGAGGGGCAACGCTTGGGTGGAGTATGCGACTTGGGATGATCGGGTAGAAAAGTTTCGGATTAGAGGAATTCATTATCGTCCTCTGGTAGAAACCTTACTCAGAGAAAAGGTTGACTTTATTGATGATGCTAGGGAATTTGTGCCTCTGGAACTAGTATCTAGTTTTGAGATGGAACCTTATCCCCATCAACGGGAAGCTCTGTTGGCATGGAAGCGAGCCGGTCGTCAAGGGGTAGTGGTGCTACCAACGGGAGCAGGTAAGACTTATCTGGCCCAGTTGGCAATGCAAGACACTCCTCGTAGTACCATAGTTGTGGTACCAACCCTAGATTTAATGCACCAGTGGTATGCTCAACTGGAAGCAGCCTTTCCAGATGTGGAGGTGGGAGTGTTGGGGGGTGGTTCTCGCGATCGCACGCCTATCCTGATCGCCACCTATGATAGTGCCACTATTCATGCGGAAACCTTAGGGAATCGGTACGCTTTGGTGATTTTTGATGAGTGTCATCACTTACCTACGGATTTTTATAAGGTGATTGCGGAATATGCGATCGCACCCTATCGGTTAGGACTCACAGCAACCCCAGACCGCTCCGATGGCCGTCATTGGGACCTTAATGGTTTGATAGGACCAGAGGTTTATCGGAAAAGCCCTAATGAATTGGCCGGTTTGGCTCTAGCTGACCATAAGGTAATTCAGATTAAGGTCAAGCTCTCCCAAAAAGAACGCGATCGCTATAATTCTTGCATGGCGTTGCGCAATGATTTTTTGCGAACCTCCAACATTCATCTCGGCAGTATTAAAGGTTGGCAGCAGTTTGTGATGGCAAGTGCGCGATCGCAAAGCGGACGCCGTGCCATGTTAGCTCACCGGGAAGCCAAGGAAATTGCCTTAGGTACCGATGGCAAATTAAGGATTTTGCTAGATTTACTGGCTCAGCATTACCCAGAAAAGATGTTAATTTTTACCAATGGTAATGCTACACTTTATCGCATTTCTCAAGAGTTATTAATTCCCGCGATTACTCATCAAACCCCAGTCAAAGAGCGTCATGATATTTTGAAGCGATTTCGGGAGGGAGAGTATCGCTGTTTAGCGGCATCCCATGTATTGAATGAAGGAGTGGATGTACCCGATGCGCGAGTAGCGATTATCTTATCAGGGACGGGATCATCTCGGGAGTATATCCAGCGCTTGGGTCGGGTATTGCGTAAAGGTAAAGATGGGGAAAAGGTAGCGTTATTGTATGAAATAGTAGCCGAGGATACCTCTGAAGAACGAACCTCTTGGCGTCGCCATGGTGGTGGTAGCAAGAATGAACCGCGAAGGCGGAAACAGCCGGAAGGAGCCAAGACCGGTAAACAATTGGAGTTATTGCCAGAGCAGGGTTATCAGGTCAAGCCTAGGAGTAGCCCCAGGGCGGCTGAGTCTAAGGGGCAGTGGGGAGATGAAGATGATCAGTTTTAAGTGGGATGATCAGGAGGTTATACAGTATTGCCCCCATTTCTAAATCTAGGGATGAGGGGGGCAATACTAACTAAATTTACTAAGTTCTATTCAAGCTAGAATATTGCATCAAGCTTAAGACTAAAGCTGGTGTCATCTTGGAAGACGGCAATTAAGTCTCCCTTGTAATATAGAGCTGTATCCAGTGCTGATTTACCACTAAGATCACTGTAATTCACAGTATAATCATTGATACTACCAGCGAGCTGAACTTTATCACCTTCTGCCCGATTAAAGTCAGTGATTGTCGTGTCTCCCGGATTATCTTTACCAATGTAGTCAATCTCGGTAATATCACCATTGTTACCTAATACATTTTCACCTAATACGAAGGTATCCGCACCGATACCACCAGTTAGGATGTCCCTTTGGCCGTCAATACTGTCTTCATCACCCTGGATAGAGTGATTACCAAAACAACAGGTCAGGGAGTAGTTACCTGTATCACCATGAATGGTGTCGTCGCCATCACCACCAATGAGGAGGTCATTGCCAGAGCCACCAATGAGGAGGTCATTGCCAGCGTCACCATAAATGGCGTCGTCGCCATCACCACCATCTAAGGTGTCGTTGCCAGTGCCACCAGAGAGGTAGTCATTGCCAGAGCCACCATTTAAGGTGTCATTGCCAGCGTCACCATTTAAGGTGTCATTGCCATCATTACCATTTAAGCAGTCATTGCCATCATTACCATTTAAGATGTCATTGCCATCATTACCATTTAAGGTGTCATCGTCAGCGCCACCATTTAAGGTGTCATCGTCAGCGCCACCATTTAAGGTATCGTTGCCAGTGCCACCATTTAAGGTATCGTTGCCAGCGTCACCATTTAAGTAGTCATTGTCAGCACCACCATCTAATTCGTCGTCGCCAGAGTTGCCAAATAGGTAGTCGTTGCCAGCGTCACCAAAGATGATGTCATTGTCAACGCCACCAAATAAGGTGTCGTCATTGTTCGGGGGCTGTGCCATGTCATTTATTCCCTATCGATTGCAATTGTTTGAAAATTTGTGAATTGTTATATTCGGAAAGATTCCCCCTATTTGTCTGATTTATATCTTGAAAATTTTTTCAAGAAATACTCATTATTAATAGTGGGACTTAAGACACCCAGTTTATGGGTAAGTCAAGGGTAATCTTGATCAACAATCCTGATGTTGACCGTTACAGATTTCCAAAAAATAACAAAAATATCTCTGTTAGTAGCGTCAAAAATATAATTATTAAACGCTACTACATTCTGATTTTATTGATAATCCGTTGATAGATTAACAGATCAGTTCATATAACAATCAAGTCGATCAAGTCAATCCCTTAAACCCAATAGATCTCTTGATTAATAGAGCACCATGAACTGATATATCCAAGACAGATAGTTTGAATCTGGAACTAAGTAATTAGCGCTTCAATTAAGTATTGCTATTGATGGCTTACTTAGATCCAATTGGATTATATATCTAACTCGTATAAAAATTATAACTTTCACAAAAAATTAACTAAGTTTTTAATTAGATAAAGGTTTGATAAAGATGAGATAAAATTAAATATAACAGTGATTACTTTTGTGAAGTATTTTATTTGGGTTTGAACTTTTTTAAAGTCCGAGTAGTCAACTTTTCTATTGATGCCTCTGGCCTTGCTTGTAGCCCTATATCTATCCAAAAACACCCCCAACCCCTTCAGGTTGAGGGTGTTTTTCGCTCACACTCACTCTTAAACGAAGTTAAAGTCCAAAGATTTCACGACATTAGTGGTGTCTTCTACTACAGCGATGATATCGTCATTATAGCGAATCACGGTATCTAGGGCACTGCCCCCAGACCAGTTTTGGGAGGTCAGTGAGTAGTCACTGGAACTACCATAAACCTCGAACTTATCTCCCTCAGACCAGTAGAAGTCGGTAATTGTGGCATAGCCCAAACCGAGATAGAATGCCCCAAAGCTATCACCCAAAACAAATGTATCTGCTCCATCATCATAATCTTCAACACCCGGTTGGGATGAACTGTAGTCCCCGCTTAGGATATCGTATTCTCCTGTGGTGCCACCATAACCATTGAGCCTGTCATTACCGGTTCCTCCGACTAATGTATCGCTTCCGGTTCCTCCAAGTAATGTATCATGGCCAGATTCACCATTGAGGCTGTCATGGCCGGAACTGCCACTTAAGTAATCGTTTCCAGAGAAACCCAGAAGGGTGTCATTACCTGAACCACCATCTAGATCGTCATTGCCAGTCCAGCCATCTAGATAGTCGTTACCACTCTCACCGTAGAGATAATCGTTACCGCTATCACCAAACAACGTGTCATTGCCAGTCCAGCCATAAACGGTGTCATCATCTGAACCACCATCAAGATAGTCATTGCCACTCCAGCCATCTATATAGTCATCACCGCCATTACCGTAGATAGTATCGTTGCCGCTACCACCAATTAAAGTGTTGTCGTAGTTGTCACCAGTATAAGTTCCCATGTCATCTGCTCCTGATTGATTACAATTGTTTGAAAATTTAGAGATTGTTCTATTCGGAAAGATTCACCCTATTGGTCTGAGTTTTATCCAGAAAATTTATTTAAGAAATACTCATTATTAATAGGAGTGGTTTTGCCCTTGAGCATGGTGTTTTTACTTGCTCTATATACTCATCACTAGTAATTCGGATTTTTATGCAAAACTTTCCGGAAAATTTTAAAACGTTGACTGTCTCTGGGCTTGAGCCATATTTGAAAGGTGATCACACTCATAGATATTGAGAGGCAACTCCGGAGCAACGGTCAAGAGTCAAGTTGACTTATGTATGGAACTATGTGAACCATTTTTCCTGACGGGGTGCATTTCAATCCTAATTGTATGTAAAAGCAAAATCGACTATCAGACCCTACAGCAGCTCAGGCGTTGCTGATTATGCGTATGGTTTTGCCCCCCTAGCCCCCCAATTCTGGGGGGAACAAAACTATCAAAGTCCCCCAGAATTGGGGGATTTAGGGGGCTTTAGTAAAACCAAATGATCGCGCATTCATTCCTTAATTCAGCAACGCCGCAGCTCAACCATCTCAAGCTAGTTTGGGGTATATTTATTTGGGTTTGAACTTTGCTAAAGTCCGAGTAGTCAACTTTTCCATGGATGCCTCTTGCGTTGCCTGTAGCCCTATATCTATCCAAAAACACCCCCAACCCCTTCAGGTTGAGGGTGTTTTTGCAAACACTCTTAAACGAATGTGAGCCTAAGGTTGTTTTTGCAAACACTCTTAAACGAAGTTAAAGTCGTTAGGGTTCACGACATTAGTGGTGTCTTCTACCACAGCGATGATATCGTTATTATAGCGAATCACGGTATCTAGGGCACTGCCCCCAGACCAGTTTTGGGAGGTCAGTGAGTAGTCACTGGAACTACCATAAACCTCGAACTTATCTCCCTCAGACCAGTAGAAGTCGGTAATTGTGGCATAGCCCAAACCGAGATAGAATGCCCCAAAGCTATCACCCAAAACAAATGTATCTGCTCCATCATCATAATCTTCAACACCCGGTTGGGATGAACTGTAGTCCCCGCTTAGGATATCGTATTCTCCTGTGGTGCCACCATAACCATTGAGCCTGTCATTACCGGTTCCTCCGACTAATGTATCGCTTCCGGTTCCTCCAAGTAATGTATCATGGCCAGATTCACCATTGAGGCTGTCATGGCCAGAACTGCCACTTAAGTAATCATTTCCAGAGTAACCCAGAAGGGTGTCATTACCTGAACCACCATACAAACTGTCATTGCCACTCCAGCCATCAATTAAGTCGTTACCACTCTCACCGTAGAGCTTATCGTTACCGCTATCACCATACAACGTGTCATTGCCAGTCCAGCCATAAAGGGTGTCATCACCTGAGCCACCATCTAGATCGTCATTGCCAGTCCAGCCATCTATATAGTCATCACCGCCCTTACCGTAGAGACTGTCATGGCCACTATCACCATACAACGTGTCGTCTTTCGGACCACCAGTCAGGGTATCGTCGCCACCCTTACCGGACATTTCCCAAGACTTCCATTTCTTGAATAGCCAAAAACCTTCTTTGTATGCTTCGAAGTTGTTGTCGTAGTTGTCACCAGTATAAGTTCCCATGTCATCTGCTCCTGATTGATT
>WTKN01000147.1 GCA_011524395.1 Moorena sp. SS36440bin_2 | reverse complement strand
TCATGGGGGGAACCCCCAAGACCGCGCTGCCTCCCCAAGACCGCGCTGCATCGCTAGGCTATGCAGAAATAGCTGAGTGGACTCCTCTAGAAGCGACCGATACTCCAGGTGAAGTAATTACTACTATGACCAAGTATTGGTTGTTGCCATAACACCTTAACTTTCGGGGGGGTTTCCCCCCCTTGGCCTTGGGTTTCGGAAATTTCTGACATATGTGATCGACATAGCCGTGGATAGTATTTCTACGGCTATTTTTTTTGGGAATGAAGAATTAAGAATTAAGAATTAAGAATTAAGAATCGGGAATCGGGAATCGGGAATCGGGAATCGGGAATCGGGAATCGGGAATCGGGAGTGGAACTGGCATCTTGCCAGTTTCAATATATTTCCGGGCGGGCAGGATGCCCACTCTACTCCTATTCAGCGCGAAGACTGAGGTTGAGGGGAATTTAATTTAGCGATCGCACTTCCTAAACTCATAAATATGGCGTTGCTGAATTAAGGAATGAATGCGCGACCATTTGGTTTTACTAAAGCCCCCGTTGGTCCCCCAGCGAGCAATCCCTCGCTGGGGGACTTGTCTTGATGCAGTCGCTCATGGCGCATGGGTCTGTGTGCGGAACCTGCGTCCGCACCGCTGCTTGCCCCGTGGAAACCCCCAAGACCGCGCTGCATCGCTTGATAGTTTTGTTCCCCCCAGCGAGGGATTGCTCGCTGGGGGGCTAGGGGGGCAAAACCATACGCATAATCAGCACATAAATATAGCACTATCCATGAAGCTTAGGACATTGTCTTGATGCAAAGCGCGAGTGGGGGAAACCACGCCAGTTGCTCATGGGGGGAACCCCCAAGACCGCACTGGCTCCCCAAGACCGCGCTGCATCGCTCCTAAACTCCGAAACGTAAGTCATAGTTTACTTCTGACTTATGACTTATGACTTCTGACTTGCACTATACCAGTTCTAAATACCCAATTGAGAACTGCTATAAATAACAGCTAGATTCCCAACCGTTGATAAACCTCGTCCAAATGTTTCAAATGCTGCTGGGGATTAAAACATTCCTCTATTTCAGAAGGAGTTAGCTTACTCGTAACGCCAGGATCCTTAGTAATCAAATTGTAGAAGTCTCCCTCAGGTTGATTCCAAGCTTGATGAGCACAAGACTGAACAATACTGTAGGCATCTTCCCGATTCATGCCCTTTTCTACTAAGGCTAACAACACCTTTTGGCTAAAGACTACACCGCCATAAACATTCATATTCCGCTTCATGTTTTCTGGATAAACCAACAAGTGTTTCACTAAATCTGTGATTTCCACTAACATGAAGTGAGTTAAAATACACACATCTGGCAGAATGACTCGTTCTACAGAAGAATGAGAAATATCCCGCTCATGCCATAGGGCAACATTTTCTAAAGCAGCTACCCCATGACCTCGCAGGATTCGTGCCATCCCGCTTAGCCGTTCAGAACGAATTGGATTACGTTTGTGTGGCATAGCAGAAGAACCTTTCTGTCCTTTAGAAAAGAATTCTTCTACTTCTAAGAGATCGGTTTTTTGGAGATTGCGAATTTCCACAGCAAACCGTTCAATGGTTGCCCCTAACAGAGCAAACTGCTGGACAAACTCACCATGGCGATCGCGAGAAATAATTTGGGTTGAAGCAGTATCAGGTTGCAGTGACAGGTTTCGACATGCGATCGCTTCCACTTGAGGGTCAATATTCGCATAGGTTCCCACAGCACCAGAAATCTTGCCCACAGATATGTTTTCACGCAGAGCCACTAAGCGATCGCGATGGCGGCAAACTTCTGCTAACCAACCGGCCAGCTTAAAACCAAAAGTAATTGGTTCAGCATGAATTCCGTGAGAACGACCAATCATCACCGTGTAGCGATGTTGTTGTGCCTGGTAGCGAATTGCTTGAGCAAGCTTCTCAATATGTTCGAGGATAATATTTAGACTAGCAACCAGTTGCAGTGCCAAGGCAGTGTCTAAAACATCCGAACTAGTCAAGCCTAGGTGAATGTAGCGTCCCACATCCCCGACATACTCATTCACATTAGTCAGAAAGGCAATCATGTCATGGCGGACTTCTTGCTCAATCTCTTGCACCCGCTTAAGGTCAAAATTCGCCTTTGCCTTAATTTCCTCTACTGCAACAGCCGGAATCTTACCCAGTTCCGCTTGTGCTTCACAAACAGCTATTTCCACCTGAAGCCAGGTTTTGAGCTTGTAGGTATCCGTCCACAATTCGCCCATCTCGGGTAGGGTGTAGCGCTCAATCAATTCCCATATCGCAGAACACAGCCTTACCATTGTAGCACTTATCAATGGTATGAGGGACTTTTGTTTTGGGTTTTAGGGAATCGGGAGTCGCTCATAAGGGTAGGTTTTTTACTTTGACCTCAGGTGTAGGGTGTAGGGGGTTGGGTGTGGGGTGTGGGGGTACAGACAAGCGATGCAGAGGGCGACCCGTGGCGAATTTAATTCGACGACTGTAAGCGCACCATTACGGTCTTGGGGAGGCAGTGCCGACCTGCTTTTGGCCCATGGTTTCCCCCACTCGCCCTTGGGATCTTGAC
>WTKN01000423.1:6697-20790 GCA_011524395.1 Moorena sp. SS36440bin_2 | reverse complement strand
GTGCTATTGAGCTTGCCCTGTCTACTTTTCAATCCCCTTTGTCACCCTGCTAGCTCGATAGGTCATAATCAAGTTAGCTCCTATGTTACTAGGGGTAATAGCCAGCCCCGTAGTTGTTCAGGCTGAGGGGGCTGGTTTTTGACCTTATTAATTAAGGTCACTTTTATTATACCGTAAAAATAATATTTTAGGTTAAATAAATGTAAAAATAAATATTTATTAACTAGTACAAAATTATGGTAAGTCAATAACGCAAACGCACATTGCATATAAATAAATTTAAAACATGAATGATAGCGTAAATAATTGCTAAAAAAAGTATACTGACGATTGTTTTTTTTATGAAATAGATAAAAAAATAATCAATATAATGTTGAAACTAGATACAATGAGAATGTTTTATTTTATTGGAGAACAAAACTGATGATATCTTTACCCTATTGCTAGCATGCCTATTCCTAGCATGCCTTTGAGAGTATGTTCACAACCCAGATAAAAAGTCTATAACATCGTAGCCCTAAGGCTGATTTATCAAAAATATTGGGTTTAAAACCCCGTCCTTCTAGGACGGCTTTCTGGAAATCCACGTCTGTTTGGTGTATAATTTAGATAGGTACAGGCTGAGAAACCGTTGGCTCAACCGGAAGAGAGATCCGCAATTGATCGCCCATAAAGAAGTAATGCCTAGAGGGTAGGGAAAGTCCTCTTTTCTTGATGCAGTCGCTCATGGGGGAAACCCCCAAGACCGCGCTGCATCGCTAAAAACCCAATCGTCAATCAACAGTTGGCGTGTGAACCTAGAAGAATAACCTTTGAGATAAAAACGGTGCGCTTGACCCGTAATTAAATTTGCCACGGGTCGCACCGCAAAGTACGGTGGGGCACACCGGAACTTGAGTAAAAGGAAGGGAAACGGACTTTTAAGGCACTTCCAACAAGTACTCGAACGCAATCGCGAGAACTGCCCTCTAGGTCTGTCGTGAATTGACTGGGAATTTGGTGTTTTAACGGATTTCTGGTTAAGTATTGTCTTGTTTTTGGCGGCGTCAAAAATAGGAACTCGGCGGTTTAAGGTGGCTCGTAGATCTAGGAATCCCCGCGCCTTTCGGCAAAGCCGTTCCCGTAGCTGAGGCCTTTGGCCACGCTTCGCGAACAGGCCGGGGAGTGTCAAAGAATAGTATTGTAAATGCCCAACATGGGAACTGGGCTAGACTGCGTTCGCGTAGCGGCTCGTACCGAGCATCGCTTAGCGTGACCTACGGTCAATCGCATAAGCGCGGAAGCGTTCGCGTAGCGTGGCCAAAGGCCTCAGCTTCATCGCATAGCCAAAGCCAAAATGCGATGCGCGCGCATTGAGCCGCTAAGCGAACCCATTCTCAACCCCCAATCCTACCAAGCTCAGATCTGGCACCTGGCCCATGCAACCTGTTGACTATACCACCCTGACTGCTGCTTGTTCTGAGTTGCGTGCTACCTGGGTACCAGGACGTACCGAACAAGTCTATCAACGCGATCGCTACACCATTGCTATCGCCCTACGTACCCTAAATGGTCGAGGTTGGCTCACCATTTGTTGGCATCCCCAAGCTGCCCGGATTTGCATAGGAGATCCACCACCAAGGGTTCCCGACACCTTCACCTTTAGTGACCAACTGCGGCACCAGTTAGGTGGCTTCGCCCTAATTGCCATCGAAACCATTGCCCCTTGGGAGAGAGTATTAGACCTGCAATTTGCTAAACGCCCTGGAGAACCCCCGACTTGGCATTTGTATGTAGAAATTATCGGCAAATACAGTAACCTAATCCTAACTGATGCTGACAATCTGATTGTCACCACTGCTCATCAAGTCAGTAACCAGCAATCCAGCGTCCGTACTATTCAAACCGGTCAACCCTACGAACTCCCACCAGCCCTGACTGGCACTAGCCCCAGTTTGACTGAATCCTACCAGAGTTGGCAAGAACGAGTCAGTTTGATACCAGGAGCAGTAGCAAATCAGTTACTCAAAAGTTATCGAGGATTGAGTCCCACCCTCGCTCGCTCAATGGTACAAGCAGCTGGTTTAGACCCAAAGCAATCTACCCAAAACCTAGAAGAATCCGACTGGCAAAACCTATTTCAACGCTGGCAACAATGGTTACAAACTTTATTGAACGTTAGCAAGTTCTCTACAGACAACCCACAACCGGCCAATATACCATACGGGAGCGCCAAAGGGGAACAACCAGCTAACTTTTTTCAGGCAGGCTGGACAAACCAAGGATATACGGTAATGGATTGGGGGATAGTTAAACCAGCTAAAAATATCCAAACCTTACTCAATGCCTACTACACTAACCAGTTCAATCAACACGAGTTTTCCCGGTTGCATAACCAACTGACTCAGAAGCTAAATAATAATCTACGAAAATTACGGCAAAAAGCTTCTAGCTTTAAGGAACGTTTACAGCAATCTGACCAAGCTGATCAATCCCGAGAAAAAGCTGACTTATTAATGGCATATCTCCAGGATTGGCAACCAGGGATGAAATCGATCACCCTACCGGACTTTGAAACCAACCAGCCAGTCAAGATTCCCTTAAATCCTGAGAAAAATGCTGTCCAAAATGCCCAAGCTTTCTACAAGCGACACCAAAAACTGAAACGAACTCGGGATGCGGTTGAGCCATTACTACAAGAAGTACAAGATGAAATACAGTATTTAGAGCAAGTTGAGGCATCATTGACTCAGCTAAACACCTATAACACTCTAGACGACTTACAAACCCTACAGGAAATCCGCGAAGAGCTAATTGGGCAAGGATATTTAGAAGCTTCTGCTCAAAAGAGTCGTAATCTATCCGATGTCTCACAGCCCTATCGATATCAGACTCCCAGTGGCTTTGAATTATTGATTGGTCGCAACAATCGGCAAAATGACCAGCTGACATTTCGTACCGCTGGGGATTATGACCTCTGGTTTCATACCCAAGAGATTGCTGGGAGTCATGTACTACTGAGATTAGAGCCAGGAACAGTAGCTGATCCAGCAGATTTGCAATTTGCTGCTGATCTAGCCGCTTACAACAGCCGGGGGTGTCAGAGTGAACAGGTACCAGTTGTTTACACTAAACCCAAATATGTCTACAAGCCCAAAGGGGCTAAACCAGGCATGGCGATTTATAAGCACGAGCAAATCCTCTGGGGGCGTCCTGATCAAGGTCGTAATTACCTGATCAAATCTGCCTCAACCAAAAAATGTAAACTTTAATTACAAAAAAGAACGTATTCTCTGTTACGATAAATTTAAAGAAGAAATTTTTAGGCTGTCGGTTTGGGAACGCACAGCCTGGATTTTCCTCGTGGAAAATGACGACGTATCTCTAATTAATGGTCTAGACCATACCAGCTGTATCCACAGCTGGTGATTTTTTTCTTATGTAGGAGTACTTTATTGATTTGGTATCAGCGTTCATCCCCTTTCCCCTTGGTTAATCAGTTGCACGCCAAAAACCTCAGCAAATTTACCACACAGATCTAAGCGTACCTGTTCCACATTAAGATGTGGGATAAACTGAGCTAGACTACCCACGGGTTTATCCGCAATGCCGCAGGGAACGATATGATTAAAACCTGCAAGGTCAGGACAGACATTCAAAGCAAAGCCATGCATGGTAATCCAGCGCTTCACCTTAATGCCAATGGCAGCAACTTTACATCCTTCTAGCCAGACACCAGTCATTCCAACCACCCGCTCACCCTTTAGTCCATAGACAGCCAATACCTGAATCAAAACTTCCTCCAGCTGTCTGAGGTACCAGTGTAAATCTTGGCGATAATACCGGAGATTGAGAATCGGGTAGCCTACCAGCTGTCCAGGACAGTGATAGGTCACTTCACCACCACGCTCTATCCGATGCACCTCCGAGTTAACCTGATTGGGATCGAATTTGAGAAAGTCAATATTCGACCCTTTTCCTAGGGTGTAAACTGGTGGATGCTCCAGCAACAGGAGAATATCATCCAAACTGGAATCTTGGAGCCTTTGACTAACTAGCGATCGCTGTTGCTCCCAAGCCACTGTGTAAGGGACTAAGCCTTGATGACTAATTAAACATTTACGCACAATCCTCTATTATCCCATAATTTATGCCCTATTTTATCAATGTCAACGAATGCAAAGGAATTTAAAGAGAAATCAAGAGTTGATGTTCTCTAGAATACAAAGTGATAGGGTAAGAGTATGAACCAATAGCAGATCTCCCCAACCTCCACTGCTATTGTCAAGTGCAAACGTTACGAGATGGAGTAGTCAGTATGAAGCTTGTTATCCAAGGTAAAAACATCGATATCACCGATGCAATTCGTGACTATGTACATCAAAAAATAGAAAAGGCGGTAAATCATTTTCAAAACATTACTAATCAGGTAGATATAAATCTATCGGTGGCTCGTAATCCTCGGATAAACCCTAAACAAACAGCTGAAGTAACCATTTATGCCAATAAGACAGTGATTCGTGCCCAAGAGGGGACTGAAAACTTGTATGCCAGCATTGATCTGGTGGCTGATAAGATTCATCGTCAACTGCGCAAATATAAGGAGAAGCTGCAATCTCAGAAAACCCGTAATCAGGCCAAGACAGAGGTAATACTAGAAGAAGAATCGGTGCCACTTGAGCTGATTAGCGATCGCACTCCTGAACTACCCGAAGAAGTGGTGCGCACGAAGTATTTTGCCATGCCCCCAATGACTGTAGAGGAAGCCTTGGAACAACTAGAGCTAGTAGACCACGATTTTTATATGTTCCGGAACATTAAAAGCGGGGAGATTAATGTAATCTATGAACGCAATCATGGCGGATATGGAGTAATCCAGCCCCGTAATGGCAATGGTAAAACTCACCACACTAACGGTAAGGTGCCTCAAACCCTTAGTGCTGCCGCAGGATTCTTATAAAAACTCTGTGGAAGGTTAAAGGTTGACCGTTGACCGTTAACCAGAGTTAACAAAATCTTATAAAAGCTCCACACCATCTTAAAAGCTTGGTGTGGGGTTGTTTGCTATCAAAATTTATGCCTGACGTTATGGTGTTTCCATTGAAATTGGAATTGTGAGAAGGAAAACCAAGGAAAACCAGTGTTCATCCCCTGCTCTTAGCACAGGGTTGGTCAACTGGGTTTTGGGATAAGATTAAGAGGGAATTTTATGGTAAGTGCCTGGATATAAATAAACAAGACTTACGCCACCAACCTGGTTATTGACGGTAATTACACCGATTTCAGCCTTTGATGTATAGCGATGCAGTGGCCTCACGGGGTTCCCCCCACTGGCCCTTTGCATCAAAACAACCAAAAACCAGGGTTTAAGGGTCTTGGTGCGTAAGTCCTGATTAAGTTAACTATCTTAAGAATTGTGTAAGATGTGTGAAGGGATTGAATTCCCTTCTCTTGCCTGATAGGCAAGTTTATCGTTCCCAAGTCTTAACAGTTAACTTTAATTTTGTTCTACTACTTACACCTACCACTTCTCCCTTAACTCCCCTCCTTGCCTCACCTCACTTTTAACCTTCTGCCTTTTTTTTTTCATGGAATTTTTGACCATATTCCTATCAGGCTTAATCACTGTCATTTCTGGGGTGGGTTTCATCCTCGACAAGGTGATCGAAAGCAATATCCGCTCCCAGCTTTCCCAGGTCGAGCAATTGCAAGTCCGAGTTAACAACACTCCCAATTATCAAATTTTGCCAGGCAAAGTAGACCAGGTTTTAATTGCTGGTAAGGGGTTATGGCTGACGCCAAATATCCGGATTGGTCTGTTGGAATTAGAAACTGATCCGATTGACCTTGATATAGAGAAGGTTCGTAACAGTGGTAAAGACTCACTAGCCAACTCTCTGAGGCAACCGCTACAAGCTGGAGTGCGTCTAGTGTTAACCGAGTCCGATATTAACCAAGCTCTAGAGTCGGCGGAAGTTAGAGAACGATTAAACGATTTGATCAATGCTGTGATCAGTCGTGGCAGTAGGCGTTATCAACTACTGAATTCACAAGTAAACTTCCTAGATAACAACCGTATTTATTTACAAGTGACATTACAGCAAGGAGATAATCAACCCCTAGAGATTATCTTAAACTCCGGTGTGGCCATCCTGAGCGGGAAAAGCATACAGCTAATTGAACCAACGTTGTCGGTTGATGGGAACCCACTGCCTCCTCAGGTCATCAAATTATTTGTTGGTAGTCTTAGCCAGCGCTTAAATCTCAGCAATATTGAAGATGAAGGCATTACAGCCCGAATCTTACAATTCCAGTTAAATCCTAGTGAATTAGAATTAGCAGCATTTGTGCGGATCAAGTAGTAAACCGTGTTAAGTATAAAATATGAAACATGAAGGATGAAATATAAAGCATGAAGTATCAAAAAATCAATTGGGTTTCGTAGCACTAATCAGATCTGATCACAGCCAATCAAATTACCGTAAATCAACCTTTTGATTAATCAGTTATTATGCATGACCAACAAGACGATCGTGGTATTCCTCTCGGTGTGATTGCCAGTATTTCCATCCTAGTCTTAGCAGCAGCAGGTGGAGGATCCTGGTGGGCATGGCGTTCACAGCAATCTTCTCCAGAAGTGCCTTTGACAACTACACCCGAGTCATCTACACCCAAGTCATCTCAGACTATACAACCCAAAACTGACAAACCCTCAACTAAGGAAAAAATTCAGGTTTATTGGCTCAATGATGTTGATAATAAAATTGTTTTAATTCCCAGTCCAATTCCCTTAAATAATAAGACCCTTAACAAAGGTGAGATCTTAGAGAGCGCATTCAACAGTTTATTGGCTGGGCCGACCAATGGCACATTTACGACCACTATTCCCCAAGGTACAAAACTACGGGGTGTTTCTCTCAAAAATGATGGTGTTCATGTAGACTTGTCCCAGGAATTTACCGTTGGTGGCGGCAGTAGCTCCATGAGCGGTCGTCTGGCGCAAGTTGTTTATACAGCAACCAGTCTCGACCCCAATACTCAAGTATGGATTGAGGTAGATGGGAAACAACTAGAGGTTTTAGGTGGAGAAGGCTTAATGCTTGATCAACCACTGACTCGCCAAGATGTCGATCAAAACTTCCCACTCTAGAGGTTTCCCAGGTTAGACTTCTTTGAGCAGTTGCTCACTAGCGTTGGATGAAAATTTTTCAACCGACGCTGCAGCAAATAAATATACGTTGGCAGACCCCTAATTCCCATGGCCAGCAAACCTATTTTCGCTTCTAGCAGCTATTATTAGTTTGACATCTGTTAAACCTATCTAAAGAGTAATCCTTAGTCAGGTTTAATCCGCATTAGTGCTTGACCATATTCTATTGGTTCTCCATTTTTAACCAAAATTTCCATGACTTGTCCAGTCACTTCTGCTTCAATTTCATTCATCAGCTTCATAGCTTCAATAATACAAACAGTTTGACCAGCACTAATGCGTTCCCCTACCTCCACAAAGGGGTCTTCATCAGGAGCAGGAGCACGGTAAAATGTCCCGACCATGGGTGACTTAATTTCCTCCCACTTTTGATCTACCCCTGGTGGAGGTACTGGTGGTTCTGGTTGTGGTACTGGTGTTGGGGCTACCTCTACCAGGCTTGGAGTGATGTGATAAGGAGTGCTATGTCCACCGGAATCACTGGTAGGGGTGATACTGACCCCTTTACGCACTGTGAGTTCAAAATCATCACTCTTGAGGGTCAGTTCTGTAATATCCGTTTCAGCAATAGCAGCTAGGAAATCACGAAGTTGATTGATGTCTAATGCCACAATTTTAAAAAAAAGGTTAGGGTCTTGGAGTTAAAGGCTAAGGGTGAAGATTTTTTGGCATTATTTTGCCTTAGTAGTCAGGTGAGTGCATTATCTTGATTGCCATGATCTATTTAAGGGCATCAAAATAAAGGCATCAAAACAATTTACTCACGACCAAGGTAAGAATCATTACGGGTATCGATTTTAATGCGCTCTCCTATGGAAATAAATAGAGGAACCATCACCTGAGCTCCCGTTGAAACAATGGCTGGTTTGGTACCACCAGTAGCGGTATCACCTTTAACACCAGGATCGGTATCTACTACTTCCAACACTACAGAATTGGGCAGTTCTACTTCTAGAATCTGCTCATTCCAGAAGAGGATGTTCACTTCCATTTCTTCATTGAGATACTTGCAGCGATCGCCAATCTGGGCTTTACTCAGGCGAGATTCTTCAAAGGTTTCCATATCCATGAAGACAAATTCTTCGCCCTCTTTGTAGGTATGCTGCATAGGACGTTTTTCCAGGTTTGCCTGGGGTACTGTTTCCCCAGCCCGGAAGGTTTTCTCGACAACATTCCCTGTCTGGACATTTTTTAGTTTGGTGCGAACAAAGGCGGAACCTTTTCCAGGCTTGACGTGGAGAAATTCCACCACCCGCCATACGGATCCATCTAACTCAATGGAGACACCGGTGCGAAAGTCGTTACTAGATATCATTAACCTGCTAACTCGGGCAGAACAATCGGCATCTTATTTTACCCTTGAGAGGTTGAAGGTTGAAAGTTGCACTTTAGAGGTTAACGTAAAGATTTGTGCCAAATTTGTGCCAAAGTTGTGCAGGAAGTGACTTGCCAACCCTAAACTAACCGAAGCTAATTGACAAACAGTATCATAAACTACCTTGACATGGGAAGATATGAGATGAAGTTTTGATACGTTGTGGATCAGCCTTGACACCACTGGTGTAATGCTTGGGGTTATTATTTTTTATGAAACGTTTAAAGATTGCTTTGCCAGATTGGTGGAAACGCTTGACCAAGACTACCCTCTTGGGGCTGCTGTTAATGTCCCTTTCTTTAGGTCTGAGTGGAGCTTGGTGGAACTTTAAGTTTAACTTTGGTAATCAAGAACCTGCTCGTGAAAGTCGATTACCAGGGGGTAATGCCATTACTGATGGTAGAGCTCTGTTGCGCTACGGCTTACCGATAGATAATCAGCCAGTGCGGAAAATACAAGCCAGTTTGGAGGATATTTCTCAACAAATGCGTGCAAAACGCTGGAGTCCCATCACCAGCGATATTACTAAAGCTGCTGTGGTTTTAACTAGTAGTGATCAGAAATTGCTAGCGGACATTCCAGATGCCAGAAAACCCCAAGGCGAAGCCCTAATTGCCCAGATCCAAGCCGAAATTGCTAAGATTCGAGAAGCTGTGGAGGCTAAAGACAAGGAAAGCGTCTTGATTGAGCGCGGGATACTCTTGGATAAAGTTGGGAAACTGGAACAATTGATGGTAGAGGAGTTTCCCTTTGAGGTACCCCCAGAGTATAGTAACTTACCTCAACTTAAGGGTCGCGCTACGGTGGAAATGACCACAGAGAAAGGTTCCTTGAGAATGGTGGTAGATGGTTACAATGCTCCAGTCACCGCCGGTAACTTTGTGGATTTGGTACAGCGGGGTTTCTATGATGGTCTAACCTTCACCCGTGCTGAAGATGACTATATCCTCCAGGCAGGAGACCCTCCAGGAAAAGCGGCAGGCTTTATTGACCCGGAAACTGGTGAATATCGAGGGATTCCCATAGAAATCATGCTGAAAGGAGACTCTGAACCGGTTTATGAGTTTACCCTGGAAGAAATTGGTCGTTATCGTGAGCAACCTGTGCTGCCTTTCTCTGCTTTTGGTACATTAGCTATGGCACGTCCTGCAGAAGACCCCAATGGTGGCTCTTCTCAGTTTTTCTTCTTCTTGTTTCAACCGGAACTTACCCCAGCTGGTATTAACTTTATGGATGGGCGCTATTCTGTGTTTGGCTATGTGGTAGAAAACAAAGAGTTACTCAGACAGCTCAAACGAGGGGATGTAATTGAGTCGATGAGAGTTATTGATGGGGCTGAAAATTTAGTTGAGCCCCAGGCATAGCTATCCTATCGGTTGAGCGGTTAGCTCCTTAACCCCTGCGGCGAAGCTAGGGATTAGCTGGAGTAATTACCGTTAACTCAGTCGATGCCAGTCAGAAGTATCAATCAATAGATAGATCGTTTTCTCGTGACCCTTGAATTACTAAAAGATATTGGAGAACAAGGTCTTCTAGAACGGTTACAGCCTTTCTGTCCACCAGGGATTGTCGGGGATGATGGAGCGGTAATTCCCCCTCCAGAGTCTGGTCAATCCTTGGTGATTACTACAGATGTTTTAGTGAATGGGGTGCATTTTAGCGATCGCTATGGTGGGGTAAGCCAATGCACTACTAGTCCAGAAGATGCTGGTTGGCGTGCTGCTGCTGCTAATTTATCTGATTTAGCTGCTATGGGAGCATCCCCCCTAGGCATTACCGTAGGCTTAAGCCTGACAGGGGATGTACCGGTTAGCTGGGTTGAAAGACTTTACCAAGGCATGACCCAGTGTTTGAACCAGTACAATACACCAATAGTCGGGGGAGATATCTGTCGCTCCCCAGTTATTGCTATTGCTATCACTGCCTTTGGTCAAGTCTACCCTGACCAAGCCATCCGCCGCACAGGAGCCAAGGTGGGAGATGCAATTGTGGTGACAGGTGTTCATGGTGCTTCCCGGGCTGGACTAGAATTACTCCTCAAGCCTGATTTCGGCAAACACTTAAGTCCAGAGGAACGGCTATCTCTGATTAAAGCTCACCAGCGTCCTAAACCCAGACTTGATGTTATAGCTTTACTAAGCTTACAGGTTAACAGGTTGAAGCTTGAAAGTTCTAACTTACAACTATCCATTGCGGGTATGGATAGTAGCGATGGTTTAGCAGATGCTATTGTACAAATTTGTCGTGCCAGTGGTGTTGGTGCTGAGATTGATTCCAACCGAATTACTTTACCTCCAAGCTTGAGTAAATTGGTATCCCGAGAGCAAGCTTTGGATTGGGCGTTGTATGGTGGTGAAGATTTTGAATTAGTGCTATGTTTGCCTACTGAAGCGGCTGAAGAATTAGTGGCACAACTGGGGGAAGGAGCAGCAGTAATTGGCAAGATTACTAGTGGTAATCAGGTTTGGTTGAAAGATAAAACTGGCACTTATGCTGATCAATTGCTGAGTTTAAATAAGGGATTTCAGCATTTTTGAAATATAAGCATTTAGCGGTCAGCCGTCAGCGGTCAGCTATCATGCAGATGTAAATCAGATTAAACAAATGGTTACCTGTTATAGCACTACGCCCAAGGGAAAAGGCAAAAGGCAAGAGGCAAAAGTTCACGTGCATTAGCTATTCAGCATCAATTAAAATCCTAACTTTAATATGTAGTGCTATATATTCAAAACCTGATAGCTGATAGCTGATAGCTGATAGCTGATAGCTTACGATAAAGATTTAGTCCATCGATTGTTGAGGGAGGAAGTTATGGAAGAATCAGTTACCTATCAAGATATTATCCAAAAGGGAATCCAAAAGGGACTCCAGCAGGGACTCCAGCAGGGACTCCAGCAGGGACTCGACCGAGGAAAGCAGGAGGAAGCGGTATTAATTGTAATGCGTCAGCTAACCCTAAGGTTAGGTTTACTTGACCCTGGGCTCCAACAGCAGATTGAGGGATTATCCATTACTCGATTGGAGGAATTGAGTGAAGCCTTGTTGGATTTTAAGACAGCAACAGATTTAGCGGTTTGGTTGGAGCACGGCTGAGATTGAACTGTTAGTGTTCACCAGGATTTTTGGTGGGGACATGATTTTGATAAGACCTGATTAGATCAGGTCTTTTTTAGATCTTATCTAAATCATTAGTGCTGGGGTATCAGTACTTGCATCAATAAACAACATCCAGATGCTATCGCTGTTTTCTCGGAAGCAGTAACAATAAATTTCAGTACTAAAATAATCAAATATTATGACTTTTGCCTACTACCTGTTTCCTTTTATTTATTCACTGAAAGCATCAAATATTATGACTTTTACCTACTACCTGTTCCCTGTTCCCTGTTCCCTGTTCCCTGTTCCCTGTTCTTTCTTCCCTACTCCCTACTCCCTACTCCCTACTTCCTATTCCCTGCATCTCCTGTCAACGAAAATGCTGCCCAAAAATAAGGATGGGGATATGTTTCCCGTAAATCTTTCTGGGCTTGCTGTAATGCCTCCGCTTTGTTCATTCCCCCTTGCCAATGGCTGTAAAATTGCTTCATTAACAGTCCTGTAGCAGCATCATCCACATTCCAGAGACTTGCGATGATGGTGGGGGTTCCGGCATACAAGAAAGCACGGTTTAGTCCTACCACTTCATCACCCCGGCTCAATTCACCGATTTTGGTCTGGCAGGCGCTGAGCACAACTAAGTTGGTACTGGTTAAATCTAACCCGTAGACTTCATGAACTTCTAAGGAACCGTCGTGCTGGGTATCTTCTAGGAGACGGATGGCGCTGAATAGGGGGTTAATCTGGTTGTACTCCCCATGAACGGCTAGGTGTATAATTCCCGATTGTGTAGCCCTAGACCGGAGAGCGCTTTCGGTAGCGGCTTTCCCCACCAGGGCTTTGGTCTTGAAGAGCTGGGCAATGGTCTCTACTTCGTTTTGAGCATGAGTTAAGGGGGAGAGTCCCGGAATAGTGGGATCTCCCAGGGCGAGAAGACTGCCTGTGGTTGATTTGCCCTTGTCGGGTAAGTAGCGCAGGATGCTAGCACTGGGGAGAGACAATAGGGCGTAGTTGTCACTGAGGTACTGCTTACCGTCAGTGAGGGCAGCAAAGGGGAGATAATGCAGGATACTGTGGGGAACAATGGTGATGGTGGTGGTGTTGAGATGGGGCTGGAGGGGTACAATTAGCCAGTCGTGGAGATTTTTGAGTTCTAGGGGATGGGGTTCATCTAAGTCAGCAAAGTCTTGGAAAAGTGTCAGTTCTTCCGTGAGTTGTTGGCGAGTGACATTGAGGGGGACAATTTGGAAGCTGTTGCGGGTGATAATGAAGGCTAGGGTGCGTTCATCGGTGACAAAGTACTCAACTAGGGTGGTATCGCTATCGAGCAAGCTTTGGATTTCAGGGAGGGAAGAAACCTCGACAGTTTTTAAGCTAGCGGTTTCAGGGCTTTGGACTTTTAATTGAACGAGCAAGTCCTGGTAGTCTTTGCGCAGAGCAGTTCGCTTGTTTTCGGTTTCGGCAATCCTGTCGTTATCCCACTGGTTTTTGGAACCCTTGCGGAGGGTAATTAATTGCTGGCTGAGGGCATTGATTTTAGCTTTCAGGTCTTGTTCCTGTTCCAGGAGTTTGGACTCAGCCCCAGCACGAAAGTCTATCTTCTCATTAGCCAGTTGGTCGAGGAAGGCTTTGGCTCTTGCCCGTTCCACATAGTTGAAGGCCGTTTCAAAGTCTTTTTGGTTCCATAGTAGGTTGATCAGACGTTCGTAGGTATCTACCTCCTGACTGGCATAAGAGGTTTTCAACTCTTCTACTTTGAGTTCACCTTGGATAGATTCTTGAACCTCGATGGCTTGTTTATAAAAGTCAATCGCTTTTAGGTATTGCTCTAGGTTATCGTAAACATTCCCCAGACTGCCCAAGGCGTTGGCTTCCCCCTGCCGGTCTTTCAGTTCCCGCGCCAGGGTTAAGGACTGCTGATGAAACTCAATCGCTTTGCGGTATTCCCCTAGTCTACGATAAGCAATCCCGAGATGGCCCAGGGAGTTGGCTTCCCCCTGACGGTGTTCCAGTTCCCGAAATCGGGATAAAGACTGCTGATGAAACTCAATCGCTTTTCGGTATTGCCCTAGGCTATGGTAAACAAGGCCGAGATTGCCCAGGGAGGACGCTTCCCCCTGACGGTCTCCCAGTTTCTTTGCCAGGGCTAATTGCTGCTGATGAAAGTCAATGGCTTTGCGGTATTCCTTTAGCTGAAGGCAAGCAATGCCGAGATTGTTGAGGGAGTTGGCTTCCCCCTGACGGTCTTCCAGTTTCTGATATAGGGGTAAAGACTGCTGATGAAACTCAATGGCTTTGCGGTATTGCCCTAGCTTACCGTAAGCATTCCCGAGATTGTTGAGGGAGTTGGCTTCCCCCTGACGGTCTTCCAGTTCCCAAGATAGGGATAAAGACTGCTGATGAAACTCAATCGCTTTTCGGTATTGCCCTAGG
>WTKN01000423.1:0-6597 GCA_011524395.1 Moorena sp. SS36440bin_2 | reverse complement strand
AGGGATAAAGACTGCTGATGAAACTCAATCGCTTTTCGGTATTGCCCTAGGTTATAGTAAGCAAGGCCGAGATTGCCCAAGGAGTTGGCTTCCCCTTGGTGGTATTTCAGTTCCCGAGATAGGGATAAAGACTGCTGATGAAACTCAATCGCTTTTCGGTATTGCCCTAGGTTATAGTAAGCAAGGCCGAGATTGCCCAAGGAGTTGGCTTCCCCTTGGTGGTATTTCAGTTCCCGAGATAGGGATAAAGACTGCTGATGAAACTCAATCGCTTTTCGGTATTGCCCTAGGTTATAGTAAGCAAGGCCGAGATTGCCCAAGGAGTTGGCTTCCCCTTGGTGGTATTTCAGTTCCCGAGATAGGGATAAAGACTGCTGATGAAACTCAATCGCTTTTCGGTATTCCCCTAGGCGATAGTAAGCAAGGCCGAGATTGTTGAGGGAGTTGGCTATCCCCTGACGGTCTTCCAGTTGTCGATAAATGCCTAGGGCTTCTTGCCAGGACTTGAGCGCAGCTTGAAATTGACTGGTCTTATCTTGTTCAATTCCCTGCTGTAACAGTTGGTCAGCTTTAGCCTTAAGTAACTCTGAGGGGGTGGCTGCTCGCCAACTCAGGGTATAGTTACCAGTTTCTTGCTTATTGTAGGAGTTAGCCCAAATCACATCAGTCCCCGTGGTTGGTAGAGTAACCGTAATCCGGGCATTTTTCCCCTCACCACCGTTGTTATCCTTAGCAATCCGGTTACCGTCTGGGTCAATGAGAATCAGGTAAGGGTCAAACTCATCCCTGGTTAGTTCTATGGTAATCTGCTCGCCTGCTTTCCCTTCAAAAGTATGGGGATTGTAGTAGCTGTTGTTGTTCAGAGTCTCGCTGTTACTATCAAGGCGATCGCAAACTGTGGTACTCTCTAAGGCAATCCTTTCACCAGAGGACGGCATTAAGGGTATAGTCTCTGGAGCAGTTAGAGATTGTGCTGGAATTTCCCAAAACCTGGGGTTAGTCTCGGCTGCCAACCCTGGACAATTACCCACTCCTAGCAACGTTGCTATGGCAAAAACTACAGACTTAAGTGACACTGGCTTTGATGGTAATTTCCAATAGAGGAGAACGGAATCAAATAGGAAGTTTAATGTAGGGTTTCTGAAAACTTACTTTAACTGTTCCAGTCGCTTTTCTAATTCCCCTACCCGTTTGCGATCGCCAAACTGTTCATAGATTGCCTTTGCTTGTTCTAACAAACTCACTCCTTCTTGCCGATTCCCACGAGCATAGTTAACTTCCCCTAATCCAGCTTTTGCTGCTGCCAGTTCTTCCCAATGGTCAGTTGCTGTGGTCAGTTCGATTGCCTTTGAATAAGGATCCTCGGCTTCTAAAACTAGTCCTATCCGTCGATACAAATCACCCAGTAAACGATAAATCTCTGCTATTTTTTGATCGTTTTCTAGTCCTTCCAGGGTTTCAATTGCCTCAGCTGTTAAATCGGATTTAGCATAGAGTTCAGCTAGTGCCAATCCCTTGAACTGATCAGGTACATCCTGTTGCTGAATCCGCTCAGCAATCACCTGAATTTCTCTAGCTTGATCTGACTCAATCAGTTTAAATCCCAGTCCTCCAGTCCTATCCTCTGTAGAGGCACGATTCGTATCAGCCTCGACGATCAACTTATAACTAATTCCAGGTTGAAGTGGCTGACTCCCTGGATAAACAACCTTACAAATACCGTCTTGACAAACTTGCTCTCGACTAAATTCCTGAGTCCAAGTCAAGCCTCGCCCTCTGACCGTAACCGTGAAACGGCTAGCATCCGTGGCATCATTCCAGCGTAGAATGGGCTTGTCAGTCAACAAACGAGTTGCCCGTGGGCTGATAATGTAGGGCATATAGCGGTCTACCGGACGTGGTCTGACAATTGGCCTGCTACCATTTCGGGTTGGCGGTGGTGGACACAGTGCATTAATGCCAGTTGTTACCCCGGCAGGTACAGAGCGAGTGTTACCATCCTCACAGAGTACCTTGACCCTTACCCCCGATGCTGGTTTTAGGAGATCGCCAGGACGAAGTTCAGTTCCTTCTGAAACTGGGCGATAGCTGGAATTCTGCCGTTTTAGCTCAACTTTGCCTGTCGCTTCAACAATCCGATGAGCTGCAAGTCCTCGTCCCCCTAACAGATTTCCAGAAATAATAATGACTAGCGTTAGGATTAAGACAGAGAAAATAAGCTTACTTAGTCGATTCACTACTCTTGTCCTGAGCATCTATGCGTTTACGAGCCATGCCAAACCAGGTATCCTCATCAGGGTTACGAACATCGGCATAACCTAAACACATTTCCCATTCTTTCAAGGCATTGTCCGGAGCTTTTTTTTCCATTACTTGAGCTAATAAACAGTGAGCTGCCGCCGGAGTTTGCTCAAAGGTTTTTTCTACTTCAATAGCATCTCTGAGATAGGTTTCGGCATCGGCATAGCGTCCTTTTTTTAACCTAGCCCAGCCCAAGTTTTTCAATAAAGCATATTTAGTTTCAGTGTCTGCTTCTGTAACAGTATCTAATCCCTTCAATAGTAACGATACCGCTTGGGAATATTTTTTATCATGAATATACAACCGCCCCAATTCATTATAAGCAGCATCTAAGCCCCCCTGTGCCGCTAACCTATACTGAGTTCGCGCCTTATCCAACTCCTGTAAATCTTCATAAAGACTACCCAAATTATAGTGAGCTTCGGCATTATCTGGATTGAGACTCAATGCTCGTTCATAATTAGACTGAGCACTTGACCAGTCCCCCTCAATATAATTTTCTAAACCCCGTTCATTAACGTAGCCCGAAATCAAGGGCAACGATGCTCGAAAGCCAATTAAGGAAAGTAAAAGTACTCCCGATAGTCCCAATTTAACTTCTTGCCAAAGATATTTTTTAATTCCTAATCGTGATAGAATTTCTTCAACACCTGTACGACCGGCTTTGGTTAAAATCCCCCCAGCTGTCAACAAGGTCAATGCACTCTGGGAAATCACCGCAAAAGAACCTATAAAACCCGGACTAGTACTCAAAAAACGGGAGGAAATCTCTACCACTAGACTCACCGATGCGGTTAAAGAGGTAACTGTCAGTGCATTCCAAAGCCAGTCGAAACGGTCTAAGGGATGAGTAGGTGATTCCAGAAACCACCACCAGTAGTCTTTTGGGGGATGAAAGCTAGTCCGCCAATCCGCTAATTGCACAGTCTGAGTAATCAAACCAGCCTGCTTTTTTAATCTGCTATCTAAATCAACCAGTTTAATCAGTTTATCTTTAGAAATGTGGCTAATATCAGCAAATTTTCCCTGAACAACATTGCGAGCAATCAGGACATTAAGAATAGCTTCAGGAGATGGTTTATTGTCAGTTTTTTCAACAGCGTTCAGGGCAGCTTCATAATGCTTGAGAGTAGAATATAACTCTAGGATGCTCATTCAGCTAATAGCAAAGGGAGTAGGGAGTAGGGAGTAAGGAACAGGGAACACCGGATCTGGAAACAGGCAAGATGCCTGTTCCACCAAGATCCCTGGAACAGCCACCAGCTCAAACAGCTTTAATGAGATGCATCCTTCTGATTTAAATCTTATCTAAAGGTATTCTGTAAATCATAACTACTCCGCTATCATAACTTGCATAAATAAACAAGATCCAGGTGCTATAAATTTTTTGGTTCAGATTTAATACAGTGTCTGAGATAGTATTAACTTTGAATAATTTGCCTTGGCCTACGACAATATCTGCAAATACCTAGCAGAAGAATATCCATCGGAGTTTTTTCACTGGCTATTGGGTGAGGCACCTGATGATATTCAGGTACTTAAAACTGAATTAAGTAGTGAACCCATTCAAGCTGATGCTCTGACTTTACTACAAAGTACAAACCAAATTCTGCACCTAGAATTTCAAACCTTACCCCCATCCGAGCCACCATTACCATTTCGGATGTTGGACTATTGGGTCAGACTACAACGGAAATACCGATGTCCGATTGAACAGGTGGTAATTTTCCTAAAGTCTACGACCTCACAGATGGTATTCAATAACGAGTTTAGGGATATTAATACCTGGCATCGTTATAGAATAATTCGTCTGTGGGAGCAAGACCCATTACCACTGTTAGCCAATCGGGCTTTGTTACCCTTGGCAACTTTAGCTAGGAGTAATCGGCCTAATCTATTGTTGGAGCAAGTGGTTGCTGAAGTGGATAAAATTGAAGAAAAGCCATTACGGGGAAACCTAGCGGCCTGTGTGGATGTACTGGCTGGTTTGCGGTTTGACAAAAATTTAGTCTGTCGATTGTTGAGGGAGGAAGTTATGGAAGAATCAGTTACCTATCAAGATATTATCCAAAAGGGAATCCAAAAGGGACTCCAGCAGGGACTCCAGCAGGGACTCCAGCAGGGACTCGACCGAGGAAAGCAGGAGGAAGCGGTATTAATTGTGATGCGTTTGCTAACCCTGAGGTTAGGTTTACTTGACCCTGTGCTCCAACAGCGGATTGAGGGATTATCGATTACTCGATTGGAGGAATTGAGTGAAGCGTTGTTGAATTTTGAGACAGTAACAGATTTAGTGGTTTGGTTGGATCAGCAGCCTAAGGGCTGAAATCTTGATTTTTGGTTTCAGTATTGAAGTGCTAGAAAAAAGCGATCGCATCAAGAAAGCGATCGCATCAAGAAAGCGATCGCATTTCCTAATCCGATCGCTTTCTGCGGTTCTTCAGTTCTGTTAATAGTTAGCTACAGCTAAAGATTAGGATGCCAGGGCGACTTCCACGGTCTGCTGCAATTCACCATTTTGATACATCTCAATCATCACATCAGAGCCACCGATAAACTCTCCTTTAATGTAAACTTGAGGAATCGTTGGCCAGTTGGAATATTCTTTGATTCCCTGACGGATATCCCAATCTTCTAGTACATCTACGGTTTCGTAGGGCACTCCTAGGGTATTAAGAATTTGGACAACGTTATTGGAAAAACCACACTGGGGCATTAGTTTGCTGCCCTTCATGAACACCAAAATTTTGTGGTCTTGTGTTAATTTATCTATTCTCTCTTTCACTTCTGGTGTCATCGTTGTCTTAAACTCCTGGGATATCTAGATAGTTATTTTGATAGTCGATATTATATTAGTCTAGCGATCGCGAAATCTTAGACTCTTCCAATTATGACTTAGACCAGTTTACTGCTTGCCAGCCCAAGCTTCGGGGGTATAGGTTTTTAGGGCTAGGGCGTGAATGGCCTCCGTTGCCAACTCTTGGCTTAGGGCTCCATAAACCAGCTGATGTTGTTTTACCAGGGATTTACCTTCAAACTCGGAGGAGACAACAATGGCTTGGAGATGGTTACCACCCCCTAAATCTTCTACTTTTACCTGAGCATCCGGTATCGATGCTTTAATCTTTTCTTCAACTTGCTGTGTACTAATCGGCTCCATTTTTTTTATTCCAGTTTCTATTGGAACTTCTAAAATACACTAAAATTCAACGTAAGCATATGCGCTAGGCGAACAGCGGTCAGCGGTCAGAGGTCAGCGGTCAGCTTTGCGTAACTCAGATGAAACCAATGCTTACCTCTTGTTTTATTCAAAAGCACCATCTGTAGCGTGCCCATTGGCTGATACGCGACACGCTGATAGCTGATAGCTTACAATTTAACTGCCTTTATTAGAACCAGCGGACGAGGTGGGCTGGCTATTGCCATTTCTAGGAAACGGAGAATCAACGAATCCTAGCTCAAACAGCTGTTGGTAGGATTTTTTACCCAATTCCCTGGTGGGATTTTGAGACCGAATAATTTGAATTAACAAGGGCACAGCTAATTCTGGCTGGTCATTGGCTCGATGGACTAGGGCTAGCCGATAGGTAGCTTCATCTCGCTTTTCAGCAGTTTCCAGGGCTTTTTGCCGTTGAGACTCGTAGACTCGGTTGTCAATGCCGGAAAAACTGGAAGCCAGCTGTTGGTAAAAGTTAGACAACTGGTTAAATATCTGACGTGCCTCTTGGAGTTTTTTGGCCGCTACGCTATAGTTCCCTGAATCAATAGCGTTAGTCGCCTCTTGCATCATCCGCTCTCCCCCCGGCATACTCAATAGGCTGTCTTCTTGAGTCAATGGCCCGGTATTGTTGGGGTCAGTGATGTCTGATTCTACTTGGATATCAGCACCTTGTGCCTGTGCTGGTGGCAGTACTACCAAAGCTGCCATCACGGGAAGAGCAACGAAACAGGCGAGCCTGACTGGATTAACAGTGCCAGAATAAACCATACTATAGCTTTGGGAATTGGTTACCTAAAATAATAGAGTAAATCCAAACTATTGGTATAGTACCATTACCAAACTGGATCAAGAGCTTCTTGGGAAGGTAAAGCAGGTACCAGAGTTGTTGGATCTAAGCTTCAGACTGAAACTAGTCCTAAAAGGTTCCCTACTCATCACCCATATCTATTACAGGGAACAGGGAACAGCGGATCTGGGAACAGCGGATCTGGGAACAGGAACCCACCCCTAACCCCCTTTCAAGGGCAGGGCTGTTTCTTGCGTCGGACTCAAATGCGATTGGTGGGGAGATAAGG
>WTKN01000253.1 GCA_011524395.1 Moorena sp. SS36440bin_2 | reverse complement strand
GGTTGGCAGTGCATGAGTGCGATCGCTCCCACTCCGCCGCCTTTCGGTTGAAGCAGGGTCGAGCGGTTATCTGAGATACTGCTCAAGTGCCTCTGTCACTAGCTGGTTCAAGTTTATGCCTTGTTCAATAGCTGCGTAGGCAGCACGTCGATGAAGCTCGGTTCCAGGTCTGATGTTAAAGCTTCCCTTGAAAGGCTTTTCCGGTTCTATCCCTTTGAGTTGACAAAGCTCTAGGTAATCATCCACTGCTTCATAAAAACTGGCGCGAAGAGATTCAACATCCTGACCTTCATAACTGATCAGGCTACGAATATACTCTACTTTCCCGTATAAAATCTCATCCTCATCATTGTAATTGACCGAGCCAAGGTATTCCTTGTATTTCATCAAGTTATTCATAACAATCCTTCGTGCCTAAGAATATCGATCGTTTGCTCAATCTGATACATCTTGAGTGTGTTGTGAGGATGAGGCTTGTGTAGAGCGATCGCCACGCCATCAGAGTTAATGAATCGCCGCCTTGAACCGCCTGTTTTTCCACCTTTGACTTCCTCAAAGCCGAGTCCGGACAAAAGCTTGGTCAATTCATTCCAAGTAAAATCCTTCGGCTTACTTAAAAGACGTTTTATCAGCTTTTCTTGTCGAGTCATCTTGACACCCCATCTAGTAATTAATTATAAAAGGCATTACCCAAACATGCAACTAAATTTAGTTGCAGTTAACCGCCGCACTAGATTGGGAACATAATTGAACGTGAGATCAATCAGTCGGGCAAAGTCTTCAGGAATAGCAAATCGTTCCTGTAGGGTGGGCAGTGCATGAGGCGTGATTAATTGGCTTGTCATAGAGAAGCTAAGTACTGCATCAGAGCTGGTCAAATCATCAAATTCTCACAATTTGCCCACCCTACCCCTACTGTTGCTAGCTTCCCGATTCCCGATTCCCGATTCTGTTAATTGAGAACTGCTGTAGTATTGAACTATTCTTGATTTCAACATCAAACGTGAGAGTTTTACTCCTATCTCCTCTGTTCACGAAATCCTATTGGTCTTTTGATAAAGCCATAGAACTGATCGGCTGCAAAGTTGCTCAACCCCCGATGGGTCTGATTACCGTAGCAGCTATTCTTCCTCAAACCTGGGAATTCCGCTTAGTAGACCGTAATGTTAGTTTAGAAACTGACGCTGACTGGGAATGGGCAGATGTGGTGATCGTTTCCGGTATGATCGTCCAGAAACCCGATCTGCTCCACCTGATTGGGGAGGGGAAAAGGCGGGGCAAATTGGTAGCCGTCGGTGGTCCCTATGTCACCTCTATAGCAGAGGAAGCTCAAGAAGCAGGAGTAGACTTTCTGATATTAGATGAAGGTGAGATTACCCTACCGAGATTTGTTGAGGCACTGGCTCTGGGAGAGACTTCGGGGGTATTCCGTGCTCATGGCGAAAGGGCAGATGTCACCAAAACACCAATTCCCCGCTACGATTTACTGGAATTGGATGCTTATAGCGAGATGTCGGTACAGTTTTCCCGTGGTTGTCCTTTCGAGTGCGAGTTCTGTGACATCTCTGTGCGATATGGCCGTAAACCGCGCACCAAAACCCCGGCCCAAGTATTGGCTGAATTGCAAACTCTCTATAATTTGGGTTGGCGGCTTCCTGTATTTATAGTTGATGATAATTTTATTGGCAATAAACGCCATGTCAAGGTTCTGTTGCAGGAACTGGCTCCCTGGATGGCAAAGCATGGTTACCCGTTTCATTTGTCCACAGAAGCTTCCTTAAATCTGGCCGAAGACGATGAACTATTGGAGTTGATGATTGCTGCCAATTTTAGTTCAGTCTTTGTGGGAATTGAAACACCAAATACCGATAGCTTGACCCTGACCAAAAAACACCAAAACACTCGTCAACCCTTACAAGATGCCGTTGATAAAATTAATCGGGCAGGTTTGCGAGTGATGGCTGGCTTTATTATTGGCTTGGATGGAGAAAAACCAGGAGCAGGCGATCGCATTATCGATTTTGTGGAAGCAACCGCTATTCCCCATCCTGTTTTTAGTATGTTACAAGCCTTGCCCAATACAGCCCTTTGGGATCGGCTCAAACAAGAGGGGCGTTTACTAGAAGGCAATGAAGAAAATATCAACCAGACAACTCTGACCAATTTTATCCCCACTCGACCGATAGAACAACTGGCTCAGGAATATGTCAGTTGTTTCTGGGAATTATATAAACCAGAATCCTATTTAGGCAGACTTTATCGGCACTACTTAAATATGAAGCCGAAACCCTATCAACCTAAATTATTAATGCCAAAATTGATCTATTTCTGGGCACTGCTAATTATTATCTGGCGTAATGGCATCAAGCGCCAAACCCGCTTCCAATTCTGGGGTCAACTTTTTTCTATCCTCAGGCACAATCCTCAGGTATGGAAACGCTATCTTAGCGATCATGCCTATCTGGAACATTTCCTTGAATACCGCCAAATTGTCCACGATCAAATTCCAGCACAACTGGCTCAGTTTGTGGCAGCAGTTGCTAACACTAGACCTCTTGCAGAAGTGGCGGTGGAAGTGTAGTTACTGTGGGGTGATGG
>WTKN01000013.1 GCA_011524395.1 Moorena sp. SS36440bin_2 | reverse complement strand
AAACCCCGTCAGGCAATTCCCAAGGGGCGGTGTGGGTCACCTGCGTCCGCACTTTATACGCCCCGTCTCCCGCTAACCTTTCAGGTATAACGGCAGACCCCTTGCCTGTTTAGGTTGGCTCACTAACAGGGAAATATTTCCGTAACATTCGCTGCAATTGTGCAACGCTAGCACGAGGAGAGGGGCGAGGCAGGAGCTTTTCCTGACTACAGTGGTTAATACATAGTACTGGCACCTCATACTGATAGGATTGGAACCAATCCTCTCGACTGGTAATGTCTCGAACCTCTAGCTTAAAGTTTAAGCCTTCAATCATCTCTAGCTTTTCAAGTAATCCCTCACAAAGATGGCAACCGGGTTTACTGTAAAGAATTAATTCCATCAGGCAAGTTAGTTGAAAATTGTTTATTTAGAAGGTAGTTTAGTAAAGTTAAGAGCAGCTTCGGCAAACATACCTGAAGAAACGTTAAAATGCTGGACAGCTACATTCACCTTCATGGTAAGTCCATTTGAACCAGCCCCATGTCCACAGACCTTCGACTCGTCTCGGAAAACCGTTGCTTCGGCGGTACAGTAGGTTTTTACACTCATCACTCTCAGACTTGTAGGGGGGAGATGGGGTTTTCCGTATACCAACCCCCTCAGGCAAAAGTCCAATCTGTTCCAGTTCTATATTACCTATCAGGTCTGACTTGTACAGAAGAGAACTTTATGGTAAAGTCGGGGGCTCAGCGATTTGCTGCCAAGCATGGATTGATGTTGGTGGCTCCAGATACCAGCCCTCGGAATACAGGAATTCCAGGTGAGGAGGATGAGTGGGACTTAGGGTCTGGTGCTGGTTTTTACGTAGATGCCACCCTTGAACCTTGGTCAGCTCACTACCAAATGTATAGCTACGTTGTCCACGAGTTACCGGAGGTAATTGCCCAACATTTCCCTGCGCAAGTCGAGAAACAAGGTATATTTGGTCATTCTATGGGCGGTCATGGCGCATTAATTTGTGCTTTAAGGAACCCCAAGCAGTACCTATCAGTTTCTGCTTTTGCTCCCATTGCTGCTCCCATGCGCAGCCCCTGGGGTCAGAAGGCATTTACAAATTACCTCGGGACAGACCAAGAGCAATGGCGAGCTTACGATGCAAGCGAACTGGTGCTGACAGCCAATTATAACCATCCAATTTTGATTGACCAAGGTACCGCTGACCCCTTTTACGAGAAGCAACAGTTGCTCCCTGAGGTGTTTGAGAAGGCTTGTGAAAAAGCAGATCAGCCCCTGACTTTCCGTCTCCAGGTCGGCTATAACCATGGTTACTATTTTATCGCCACCTTTATAAAAGACCATATCAGCCATCATGCTGAGGCTTTGTTGGATTGACAAAATTGAGACAATCTCTTGATGCAGTCGCTCCCAAGGTTGGTGAAAAAGTTGAGGATTGAAAATTCAAAATTCAAAATTGGGAATTAACCAATTAATAATTAACCCGAAGACAATTAACCCGAAGTTAAGCTATCAGCCATTAGCTAATGGCTGATGGCTTGCGTCGTACTTTTAAAAATTGGTATTACCTGGCTTTGAGGACGGCAATATCCCAAACAGAAGACGTGAAGACCGATCTATGGCATCTCACTGGCTTTTTTAGAATTGTGAACAGTTAGAGGAATGAGTTATTAGAGATGCAACCAAGTAACCCTAACCAGTTTACCGAAAAAGCCTGGGAAGCGATCGCACACACCCAAGATGTTGCTAAAACCGCACGCCAACAACAAATCGAAACGGAACACTTGATGAAGGCGATGCTGGATCAAGATGGACTCGCTAACAGTATTCTTAACAAAGGGGAAGTCTCTGTGCCAGGGGTAAGGGAAGCAACGGAATCTTTTATCAAAAAACAACCTCAGGTTTCTGGTAATAGCGACTCAGTTTACCTAGGACGCAGCATGAATAGCTTGCTAGACCGAGCAGAGTCTTATCGTAAAGAATACCAAGACGATTATATCTCCATTGAGCATCTGATCCTGGCTTATCTGAAAGATGACCGCTTTGGTAAGTCATTATTCCAGAAGTTTAAACTAGATGAAAATAGGCTTAAACTTACCATTGCTGACATTCGAGGGAATCAGAAAGTGACCGACCAAAATCCAGAGGGCAAATACCAAGCACTGGAAAAATATGGACGTGATCTGACAGAGGCGGCGCGGGAGGGAAAGCTTGACCCAGTTATTGGCAGAGATGATGAAATTCGGCGCACAATTCAAATTCTCTCGCGCCGTACTAAAAATAACCCAGTGCTGATGGGGGAACCTGGTGTTGGGAAAACTGCTATTGCTGAAGGCTTGGCACAACGGATTATAGCTGGTGATGTGCCTCAATCCCTCAAAGACCGACAATTGATTGCTCTGGATATGGGTGCATTGATTGCTGGAGCTAAGTTTCGGGGAGAGTTTGAAGAACGCCTGAAAGCAGTACTAAAAGAAGTTACCGATTCCCAAGGCAAAATTATCCTGTTCATTGATGAAATCCATACCGTTGTCGGTGCTGGTGCTTCTCAAGGAGCAATGGATGCCGGAAATTTGCTCAAGCCAATGTTATCACGGGGTGAATTGCGCTGTATCGGTGCTACTACTCTCGATGAGTACCGCAAGTACATTGAAAAAGATGCAGCACTCGAAAGACGCTTCCAGCAGGTCTATGTTGACCAGCCTAGTGTAGCTGATACTATCTCGATTCTAAGGGGTCTCAAAGAACGGTATGAAGTTCACCACGGGGTAAAAATTGCCGATAGTGCTTTAGTGGCAGCAGCTACTTTGTCTACTCGGTATATTAGCGATCGCTTTTTACCAGACAAAGCCATTGACTTAATGGATGAAGCGGCAGCACGGCTAAAAATGGAAATTACTTCCAAGCCAGAAGAACTCGATGAAATTGACCGCAAAATTATCCAGCTGGAAATGGAACGGTTGTCTTTACAAAAAGAAACTGATCTCGCCTCCATCGAAAGGCTCGAAAGACTAGAAAAAGAACTGGCTGATCTTAAAGAAGAACAGCGTACGTTGAATGCCCAGTGGCAATCAGAAAAAGATGTGATTGACCGGATTCAGGGGATTAAGGAAGAGATTGATCGAGTTAACGTAGAAATTCAACAAGCAGAACGGGATTATGACCTCAACCGAGCCGCTAAGTTGAAATACGGCAAGTTAGCCGAGTTGCAAAAATCCCTGGAAACCGTTGAGCAACAGCTAGCCGAGAACCAAACCAGTAGTAAATCCCTGCTGCGGGAAGAAGTTACAGAAGCTGACATTGCCGAAATTATCTCTAAGTGGACTGGAATTCCCATTAGTAAACTGGTCGAGTCTCAGAAAGAGAAGCTACTGCACCTGGAAGAAGAACTACACAAGCGGGTGATTGGCCAAGAGGAAGCCGTTACTGCTGTAGCCGATGCTATTCAGCGATCGCGTGCTGGATTAGCTGACCCCAATCGTCCCACCGCTAGCTTTATTTTCCTCGGTCCTACCGGTGTCGGTAAGACAGAATTGGCAAAAGCCTTAGCAGCCTATCTGTTTGACACCGAGGAGGCTATGGTGCGCATCGATATGTCCGAGTATATGGACAAGCATACCGTTTCCCGACTGATTGGTGCTCCTCCAGGTTATGTGGGTTACGAAGAAGGAGGTCAGTTAACCGAAGCCATCCGTAGACGTCCCTATGCCGTAATTCTATTTGACGAAATCGAAAAAGCACACCCGGATGTCTTTAATGTCATGCTGCAAATCCTTGATGATGGTCGAGTTACTGATGCTCAAGGGCATACCGTAGATTTCAAAAATAGCGTTATTATCATGACCAGCAATATTGGCTCCCAGTATATTCTGGATGTAGCTGGGGATGATTCCAAGTATGAGGAAATGCGGAGTCGGGTCATGGAAGCAATGCGCTCTAGTTTCCGCCCTGAATTCCTCAATCGGATTGATGAGGTGATTATTTTCCATACCTTGCAAAAACATCAGTTGCGCAATATTGTCCAGCTGCAAACCCTGCGCTTAGAGCAACGGTTAGCAGAGCGCAAGATGTCCCTAAAACTCTCCGATGCAGCTATTGACTTTTTGGCAGAATTAGGATACGACCCAGTTTTTGGAGCACGACCCCTGAAGCGAGCTATTCAGCGGGAGTTGGAAACTCCTATTGCTAAGGGAATTCTCAGAAGTGAATTTAATGATGGGGACACTATTTTTGTGGATGTGAACAATGAACGGCTTTCCTTTCAGCGATTGCCTGCTCAGTTGTTGCTCAGTGAGTCCAATTGAAACGTAGAAAGGTTGAAGGTGATTGTGTGCTAAACCCCTAAGCATTCAGTGATTAGCTATCAGCTGAATGCTTAAGGGACAAAAGATAACCATTACCTAAAACCTATTCCCTGCCCGCAGTGCCATACCACTTTCTTTTGGTACTACTTTTAGTTTCTCTCTATCCAAATACTTATCCAAATCAGTGAGAACTTCCTCAGCTGGAATATCTAATAATCTAGCGCCATAGTCATTGACAACCCTATAAAATTCCTGATTCACCTGATCTTGCAGTTCTGGAATTGCCCTTACTGAGGTTTGTAGTCTCCCTACAGGATGATTACCTGCCTTTATTCCCTTGGCTTTGGCGATAATCCAATTTGACAATAACTCTAATCTCAAAACTGCAAAAATAGGTTCATATCCTTCTCTCGCTTTTTTCTTCAAGCCATCCACATCCTTCTGTCCTAGTGTCACCGTATGTTTAATGGTGGTCTTCACTTCAATGGAAAGATTAGGAAAGTAGGGGTGATTCCAACTATCGATATCTACACCTTGAGAGGAATAGTTTTCTACCTGAAAACCCAAGCGACAGAAGGTAATCGCTAGGAACATCTGGCAAGTTTTGCCAAACCCATTATCTTTTCTAGACCGACTATTCAGGTGTTGTTGAATCTTCGTTAAATGGTTGAATGTTGATGCATCCATATGAATAATTAATAATTAATAATTAATAATTAATAATTGAGAATTAAGAAGGGATAAAATTGAAACTTTAGGGTTGAAGCCAGAAACCAGAAGCCAGAAACCAGAAGCCAGAAGCCAGAATATATAATTTTACATTCTTAATTCTACATTCTTAATTGTACATTCTATTACCCATTACCCTCGATAGTTGGTCCACGAGTTGGTGTCCACTGTCCCAATCGGTAGAGTTTGTTGGGCTTAGTTAACTTGAAACTCAGCTGCTCGACGAAATCATCTTCTGAAGTTGCAATAATTAATTGCTTTTTATCCAATACCTGATCCAAAACCTCAGCCAAGCGTTCTTTATGGACTGGATCTAGATTTTGCGACGGGTCATCTAGCACCATGAAACCGATATTATGAGTCAATTGCTCTGAAGTTGCTAGGGCTAGAAATATACTCAAAGCAGCACAATTAATATCACCCTTGTTCAACAGTCGTAAGGCAACTTCTGACTCTCCATATCCTACCGCCATCACTTCATATTTGTCTGGATCAATCTCAATATCTGGAAAGTCACTACGATGGGCGAGCTGACGATAGATACTAGAAATTGCTGCTCTGGTAGCATCGATTTTCTCTTTGGCTGAGTTTCCTAGCACCTCCTGCACGGCTTCACCAATAGTCAACAATCGGTCACAAAAGGCTTCCAAGTCAGCTTTTGCTGCTTCAACCTCTTTATATTCAGGGCAATCTTGAATCGAAAACAAATTATCTACCTCTTGGCGATAACGCAAGACACTAATAATCCGTTTAATGTTTTCTAAGTCTTGATCAATGCTATCGATACGCTGATTACTTTGCTCAACTGCCGTGCGAATCCTGACTAATTCCTGATCTACGTCAGTAATGGCTTGATTGAGCAGAGCCAGAGCGTGAGCAGAGTCATTAATTTCTGTTTCTAAAGCTACTGCGATCGCATTTTTTGCTTGTTGTAATCCCTTATCCTTATCTAATCGTTCCCGTTGCAACCGCTCCAAGGTTTTAATCAGTCTCTGTAAATCCTCTACTGCTGTTTCTAATTCCCGAATCTCCTTCTGAATTGGTTTTAGCTGTAACTTCATGTCTTGCTGCCAAGATTCTAATTCCTGACGCAACTGAACTGGATTAATTGGTGTAGAGCAAACGGGACAAGTCTGGGCTTTATCTTCCTGTACTGACTTCAGAAATTTTATGGTTTCAATAATGATACCGGCACGATTGTTGATACTATTTATACTCTCTTGCTTTGCCGGTAACTCTTCTTGTTCAATTTTAGTATTTTTTGCAAAAATTTCTGGTAGCGTGCCGTATTGTTCTTCCAGTTGCTGAATCTCGTTTTCTTTTTGGTTGAGTTCCATCACCTTGGTCTCAACATTAGCTTTCAAACGATTTAATTCACTTTGCTGATTCAGCAATTCTTTCTGCCGTTCCCAGTCGGGCTGCGCATTACGTAATTGCTTAATCGCCTCCTTAGCAGCATCTACAAATCGTTCCAAATCATCAGTAGTTTGGTATTTTGGTAAAGACGGCACCAGCAATCCATAGTCTTTGGCAAAATTATCAACTGCATTTTCAACCCCTTGGCAAATCGCTTTTGCTCCATTGAGGGATAGTTGGCTCAGGGGAATATCATGAAAAATTGCTTCTTCTTCTGCTAGACCTAAGTCATTTTCCTTAATTGCTTTTGCTGTCTCAATTTTGCTGATAATCTGACCAAACTCTTGATCAACTTTCTTAAATTCTTCCTGGGCTTTAGCTCGCTTAATTCCATCCAATAGATTGCGCCAATCCGTCAAACCCATGAGGCGATCCAGAGCATTTTTGCGCTCTTTTGGTTCTTGAATCAGTAGCGCACTGATAGTTTCTTGATGTAGGTACACACAACTCATGTAGTCAGACAATTCTACACCCAGTAGCACCCGCAAATCAGATTCATCTTCATGACACAAACCATTATTAATCTGATAGTAAAACTTGGGATTACCACGACGTTTGCGGTCACTCCGATACACCTTCAGGATTTCCCCATTCCCTTCAAAGATAACTTCGACAGTAGTCTCCCTTGAAGATTGGTTTTTCACTAACCAATTCTTGCGCTCTTCAATTTTAGTAGCACTTTTATTAGCGACATCTTTGCCAAATAGACACCACTCAATGGCATTCAGGGTACTACTTTTGCCTCCCCCCTGAGCTCCTACAATTAATGTGCAGGCTTGATCAAATCTAAATTCCCGTTCTCCCGCTTGTTCAGGAAAGCCTCGAAACCCCTTGATCTTGACTGATACCAGTCGATAGTTTTCCATAGACACTCGTCATATAGCCTTGACCAAATAATTGTTAAAATATACTACAGTTTTTTATATTACCAAAAATTACTATAAAATTATAGATTAACTTTTGCCTCTTGCCTATTGCCTTCTCCTCCTGGGAGGGGTTAGGGGTGGGTTCCTCTTGCCTCTTGCCTTTCCCAAGCGCCAGTATTTTCACAACTTAAATGTAAATGCTATAGACCGATGGTAGCCATCAGTTTTGTGTAGGCTTTTTTGTAAGCACCTCGATGTTTTTCCAACCGATAACGAGCCATATCAGTGACCGCTTGTGATGAACCGCTATCAAACTCTTTGAGCAATTCTTCCCCAAGGGCTGTCAACCCTTGCTCATGGTCTGAATCAATGGCTTGATCTTTTAGTGCTTCAAATAATTTAGACTTGTCTTTCATTATTGTCTTTCATTAGCGTTCGCGTAGCGTGGCCTTCGGCCAATCGAATTACTTAGTCGTTACTTAGTTATCTTAAAGGCGCACACCGTGCGCCCTTAAAAGGTATTGGTGTGATCCTCAGCAAGAGCAGCGCTACAATAACAGACTATGAGCTGGTTACCAATAACTCAGCACTTAGCACTCACCATTTCGCATTCAGCAGTGATCAACCTAGATCAGGCGATTAACTCTTATTCTGCTTAGGGGATGAAGCAGGTTTATTTTCCTCTATCCATTCTTCGATCAACTCCAATAAGATATGATTCATGGTGACTCCCTTGAGAGCGCACATAGATTTGAATTTTGCCCGTAAGGATTCAGGCAAAAATAGTTTGTAGCTAACTTGTTTTTCTTCTGACACATCTTTTGACAACTTTGACCTCCCAATTATCCTACTAAGGGGTAAACAACTCAATAGGTATTTTAAGTTTTTTGTGTTATTTATAGATTTTGTGTTATTATAACCTTAGGAAACACAAAGAAGCCAGCGGCACTCAGTCTGATCAAATCCATTTCGACCAGACTTTGTAGCCTATGGGCTGGTTAGCGCACTAGCTACAGCAGAGGTTCCCCAGGGATCTCTGCTTAACTCTTTTGAACTCTTACTGATGCTACAGACAAACCCAGTCAGGGGTAGTAGCTCACAGGGAAACTTCTTGGATATCAGCTAAATTTGGTAGTAATTCTGTACTATCGTTCCTCAACCTATTCCCATAACGCTGACAACGCAAGGCAAAGGTACAATCACGACATCGACCAAGGGATGCTGCTACTTGAGGAAAAGCTAAACCTTGATCGTGATAGGCTTGTAGCCACCCAGCCAACCGGGTCAACAACTGAGTCAAATCCTCCCTAGTTTTCTGGTGTTGTGCGCTATTGTAAGTAAATTTAAGACTCTGGGCAGAGGGTTGGGATTTGACAAACCAGTAACTCATGGAAATTTGTTCTGGCCAATAATCGCTAGTTTCCGCTAGGACGTAGAGATACAGGCGTGTTTGCCAGTCTTGGGCTAACCAATCCCGATTTTTCGGTTGAGGATAGGTCTTCCAATCAAGAATTTGAGCCGAGTCTTCCTCTGCAATCAATAAGTCATAGATAACTGTAAGTAGATAACCTTGGAAATACAGGGTTCGGCAATGTTCGGCTTCCCGGAAGCTTTCAGGCTCTGGGTTGGAAAGTTCTGGTGCGGCATTGACTAAACCAGTCAGCCAGTAGTCGAGTTGGGTATCTTCTTGTACTAAAGATGTCACTGGTAACCCAAGTTCCCGCTGTTGCATTAATAAGTGAAAGCGGCTTCCCCAAGTAAGACGCTCTTGTTGTTCAGGAGACACGGGTGTTCCCAGCTGGTCAAAGTAAATGTGTTGGAACTTACGGGGACAGGTTTCTAATACGTTCAGCTGTCCTTGGGATAGACGAGTCAGAGGTGCAGGAGGAGACACTGGTCAATGATAAGGGCGTTTGTATCTGGGTTGTAAACACACGAATTGCTGAAAAAGGCAAGAGGCAATAGGCATGCTAGCAATAGGGTAAAGATATACGGAGTTTTCTTGAACAATAAAAAAAGACTTCCTAGGTTTAGATTTCATTTAGAAACCCTATATTAGCTATTTTAGCGGAAGATATCGAATGGGATTGGCCTTTGGCCACGCTACGCGAACGCTTCCCCTGGGGCTAACTCGCCAATCCAAAATTTGATGGCCACAGATTTTAGTGACCAATAAACGCGGGATACAAGCCCCGTCCTTCCAGGACAGTTAACCCGTGAAACTCAAAAATATTCAGCTTCTATGTTAGAATGATATCATGTTGCTCGGTAGCAATAATGTTTGTACTAGAGTTCAAAGTAAATCCCAAGCCCACACAAATCTCAGCCATAGAGGAAGCCATTCGGACAACACAGTTTGTCAGAAATAAAGCGCTTCGCTATTGGATGGATCATCGTGGCGTTGGAAAGAAAGAACTTTTTAGGTACAACACATTGCTCAGAAAAGAGTTTAAGTTTGTTGAGGATTTAAACTCTCATGCTTGTCAAGTAGGGATAGAGCGGGTTGTCAGAGCAATTAATCGATTTTTTGAGAATTGCAAAAAGAGCCAACCCGGGAAGAAGGGTTATCCTCGCTTTAAAAAGCGCTCTCGTTCAGTTGAGTATAAAATCTCAGGCTGGAAGTTATCCCAAAACCGAAAACACATTGAATTTACGGATAAGAAAAGAATTGGTCGGCTCAAACTCATTGGTTCTCGTGATTTAAATTACTTTCAACCCGAACAGATTAAACGGGTGAGGATTTTGAGACGGGCTGATGGATATTATGTGCAATTCATTATTGCATTAGACCCTAGAGACATCGTCCCAGCAATAGAACCTTCTCAAAAAGCGGTAGGGCTGGATTTAGGGATTAAATACTTTCTGGCACAGAGCAATGGTCAGACAGAACCGAATCCACAGTTCTACCGAAAATCTGAGCGGCAACTGAACCGAGCTAACCGAAAAAAGTCTAAAAAGTTCCGTAAAGGAAAACCACAAACTCAGAACTATATCAAGGCAAGACAGAGATACGCACGAAAACATTTAAGAGTAAGTCGGCAGCGAGAAGAGTTTGCAAAGAGAGTTGCACTCCGTTTAATCCAGTCTAACGATCTGGTAGCCTATGAAGACTTAAATGTTAAAGGCTTGGTCAAAAATCGTCGTCTTTCCAAAAGTATTAGTGATGCTGGATGGTCAACTTTCCGCAGATGGTTAGAATACTTTGGCTATAAATATAGCAAGGTGACTGTGGCAGTACCGCCTCATAATACCTCTCAAAAGTGTTCTAATTGTGGGAAAAAAGTGCAGAAATCTCTATCAACAAGAACCCATATTTGTCCTGATTGTGGGTTGATTGAAAACCGGGATGTTAACGCTGCATTGAACATTTTGCAACTGGGTTTAAGTACGGTGGGGCACACCGGAACTTATACGCTTGGGGAGAGATTCCCTCTAGCTGCGTTGGATAGGTCCTGCTCAGTTACGGAGCCTCAATGAACCAAGAATCCCCGCCGTTCTACGGCGCGGGAGTGTCAACTATCGCAGAATTAGTTATGCCGTCTGGGAAATCACCCTTAAGTGCAATTTAGCCTGTCAACACTGTGGTTCTCGGGCTGGTCATACCAGGGCTAAAGAACTTTCCACTACAGAAGCCCTAGACATGGTCAGACAACTGGCCGACGTTGGGATTACAGAAGTCACCTTAATTGGAGGTGAAGCCTTTCTACGTCCTGACTGGCTCGATATTGCCAAAGCGATTACCTCCGCTGGAATGGTCTGTGGCATGACCACTGGAGGGTTTGGGATTAGCTTAGATACAGCCCGCCGGATGAAAGATGCTGGGATTCGAGTAGTTTCTGTGTCCGTGGATGGTTTAGAAGCCACACACGACCGGTTGCGGGGTAGGAAAGGTTCTTGGCAATGGGCGTTTAAGACCATGAGCCATCTCAAAGAGGCCGGTATCCCCTTCGGTTGTAACACTCAAATTAATCGCCTCAGTGCACCAGAGTTTCCCCAGATTTACGAGCGTATCCGGGATGCAGGAGTCTTCGCTTGGCAAATTCAGTTGACTGTACCCATGGGGAATGCGGCGGATAATAGTGAGATTCTGCTGCAACCCTATGAGTTGCTAGATGTTTACCCGATGATAGCGCGAGTGGCTCGTCGAGCTTTTCGGGAAGGGGTCAAGGTTCAAGCTGGTAATAATATTGGTTACTATGGTCCCTATGAACGACTGCTGCGGGGACGGGGAGAGGAGAATCCTTGGGCATTTTGGCAGGGGTGCAATGCTGGACTATCTACCTTAGGCATCGAAGCCGATGGTGCTATCAAAGGTTGTCCCTCATTGCCGACTTCCGCCTACACTGGAGGGAATATCCGAGACCATTCCCTGCGTGAAATTATTGAAGAGACCGAAGAGTTGCGGTTTAATCTAGGAGCTGATACTCCTAAAGGTACAGACCATCTGTGGGGTTTCTGCAAAAGTTGTGAATTTGCTCAACTGTGTCGTGGTGGCTGCAGTTGGACTGCTCATGTTTTCTTTGACCGCAGAGGGAATAATCCTTACTGTCACCACCGCGCTCTTACTCAGGAGAAACAGGGTATTCGGGAGCGAGTTGAAATCAAGCATCGCGCCCAAGGTAACCCTTTTGATAATGGCGAATTTGTTCTGATCGAGGAACCAATAAATGCTCCTTGGCCAGAGAATGATCCACTTCACTTTAATGCTGATCGTATACTTTGGCCAAAAGGTTGGCAGGAAGAAGAGGAGTTGGTGCCATCGTTAGTTAGTACTAGTGGTTAATTTGAAATCTGGCACTATTGTGATTAATCCTAGGAGGTCTTTTTTTCTTGTTCAATAAAACTCCGGATATCTTTCCCCTCTTGCCTTTTGCCGTCTTGATGCAAAGCGCGAGTGGGGGAAACCAACGGCAGTCGCTCATGGGGGGAACCCCCAAGACCGCGCTGCCTCCCCAAGACCGCGCTGCATCGCTCTTGCCTTTTGCCTTTTCCTGCAATAGCTGTGTTTACAACCCAGATATAAACGCTATATTATCTCCACTGATTCCATGGCGCTAGATAATACTCCACTTTCCGATCACAAGACTAGTAATTTAAAGACTAGTAATTTAGATTCATCAATGGATAACTCTCAGGATGTAGATTCTCCCTTGCCCCTGTTACCACGCTCAGCTTGGACTAGTCAGGTGCCATTATTGAGAGCTGTTTTTAGAGCCAAGAAGGCTTTAGACCGAATCGAGCAGGAAGCTGGTGTATTGAGAGGTTAATAGTGATTCCAAAGTCGGCTTAAAACTTAGAACTTAAAAATTATCTTGAAAATTCAGTCCGCCCAGGCGGGCTTTTTTGTTTGGACGTGCGACCTAAGCCTGGTTTGGGCTAAAGGGAGGTGATCAAACGTTTTCATTCCCTGTTTACTGCCCGAAGCGCTATAGCTTTTTAGTACTGTTTTGTTTTGACTGAAGTGACTAGCCTTAAAAAGACATAACTGTTTAGATTATGTGCTTAATAATGATTGTTTTTACATTTTTGATAAAAAAACGACCCTGATTTGGAATAAACAAGTCACAAAAATGCATGTTTTTGGTCGTTTTTATAGTGATATAAACCTTGAAATGATCTCAAAAACAATAGATGATGTAAATAAGATGAATCACTGAAAACGATCATCCCAACTGAAACCAGTTCCATTATTAACGAGGAAATTAAACAATGGCTAACATTACAAAAACAATGGCTAACATTACAATTGCAGATATTGCTCCATCCAAAGAATCTGAAAGCTTTATCAAAGATGTAAACGATAATGAACTTAATTTAACTAATGGTGGTTGTTGTTGCTGTTGCTGTTGTTGTTATGTTATGAGTTTTTAATCAATAAGTAAAATTACCAATACAGTCTGAATCCATAAAAATTAACTTAGAAAGATAAACCATCAAAAATGCCCTCTGATCCTGATCAGGGGGCATTTAATTTCAGGAGCTTAAAGACCAAGAGTAGAATTGAGAATTCAGAATTGAGAATTCTCAATTCTACATTCTAGATTCTACATTCTACATTCTACATTCTACATTCTGCATTCTACATTCTAGATTCTGCATTCTACATTCCACTCAAGACCTAGGCCGCTTGGTAACCTAAGTCAAGGTTTTTGGTAACTTCAAATTGCTCAACCTGTTGCTTAGTCCATTCAGAAAACAAATTTAAGAGGATTTTAGAGCGCAGATTATCATCCAATTGCGCTTCAATAATCTCCTCCACCAAAATTAGATGTACTCCCTTAGAGGTCACAATGGGTTTGAGAACCTGCGGTGGCTTAGCTGCAAAGACAGCAGCAGAAATCTCCGGCTTGATCTGCTCACGACCTAAGCCTCCTCTATCTAGGCTAAAGGGAGATTATCAAACTTTTTCATTGCCTGTTACCTGTTAGCTGTTATCTGTTACCTGTTCCGTGCCCGAAGCGCTATAGCTTTTGAGTACTGTTTTGTTTTGACTGAAGTGACTAGCCTTAAAAAGACATAACTGTTGGGGTTATGTGCTTAATAATGATTGTTTTTACAGTTTTGATAAAAAACCGAGTCTGATTTGGACTAAACAAGTCCAATAAATGCATCTTTTTGGTCGTTTTTATAGTGAAATAAACCTTGAAATGCTCTCAAAAATAATAGATGATGTAAATAAGATAAATCACTTAAAACGATCATCACAACTGAAAAAAATCTATTAGTAACGATAAAATTACAAAATGACTAAGACTACAAAAAAAACGGCTAAGATTACAATTTCAGATATTGATATATCCAAAAAATCTGAAAATTGGCTCAAGGATGTAACCGATAACGAACTTAATTTAACTCATGGTGGTTGTTGTAGGTGTTGGTGTTATATTTTGTAACCAATAATTTAAATTACCAATACAGTCTCAATCCAGAGAACTTAACTTAGAAATATAAATCCTAAAAAATGCCCTCTGATTATGTTCAGGGGGCATTTAATTTTAGGAGATTAAAGAGCAATAGTAGAATTATAAATTATAATTTATAAATTCTACATTCTACATTCTGAATTCTACATTCTGCATTCTACATTCCACTCAAGACCTAGGCAGCTTGGTAACCTAAGTCAAGGTTTTTCATAACTTCAAATTGCTCAATCTGTTGCTTAGTCCATTCAGAAAACAAATTTAAAAGGATTTTAGAGCGCAGGTTATCATCTAATTGCGGTTCAATAATCTCCTCCACCAAGATCAGATGTACTCCTTTAGATGTCACAATGGGTTTGAGAACCTGCGGTGGCTTAGCTGCAAAGACAGCAGCAGAAATATCCGGCTTGATCTGCTCACGAGTTACTACTCCTTGATATCCCCCAGAGCGACGTAATTCTTTATCCTGGATATACTGATGAGCAACATCATAGAAACTCATCTCCCCTTCCTGAATTCCATAAAATAGTTCCATCGCTAAATCTTCATCATCTATGATTACCTCATACATCACTACACCGGCATAATCTAGCTGATTTTCAAAGAAATATGCTTCAACTTTATCAGCAAATAAATGCTTAGCTAACTTTCCATAAAGAGCGCCATTGTATACCATTGCTTCAAACTCTTCTAAGGTCATCCCATGTTTTTCTAGCCATGCCCAAGTTTCCTCAGCACTCCCGAGTTGGCTAACTATCCTGAATTGATCTGCTACTTCTTGAAGCTCTTCTATCTCTACTTGGATACCCGCATCAGCGGCAGCAGTTGCGATTAATTTGCGGGTAGTAATTGCTTCGATAATCTCAGGAATTTTACCAGATTGCTTGACTTCTTCAAGAATATCGTCTTTGGTAATTGTGATAGCTGCTGACATCGTGTTTATCCTAGTAATTTAAAGTGTGAAAGTTATAGTGGTGTGCCCAGGGAATAGGGAATAGGGAATAGGGAATAGGGAATAAAAAAGTATGGTGTTATCAAGGTTTTCGCAATTCCTATTAATGCAGTCGCTAATAGGTTAAACTCCCTGATTAAGGGGCTTTATCCCTGCTCCCTACTCCCTGCTCCCTCCTAAAATCTAGACTCAAAGTACCTCAAACAATTGAGAACTGCACTAATTGATAATGACCTGAATTGAGTAATATGACATCCCGGAAATCACCTATAATTTCAAACCTCCTTGCTGCAACTTCTTAAAGGGATCAAGAATAAAATCAATAATGCGACGCTGACGTACAATCACCTCAGCTGTTGCTGTATCTCCAGGACGGAATCCAATACACTCCTTACCTGTGGGAATACAATCTTGATTTAAGGCAATTTCTATGTTATAAGCTGCTACCGTTCCATCCCGGGTTTCCACCTCAGAGGTAGTTGGAGAAATTTCCACTAACTCTCCTGCCATCACCCCATACTCTTGAAACGGATAGGCATCAAATTTCAGTTTGACTGGCATTCCTTTCGTTAAAGAACCACTTTCAGTGGTTGCCATCTGGGCTCGAATAATTAATGATGAATCCTCTGGGGCAATTTCTGCTACCATAGTTCCTTGCTGCACTACAGCACCAGGTCTTTGAATCGGTAACTGAAATACCATTCCACTTACCGGTGCGTCTAATACTCGTTGCTTTAACTGAAGCTGTAACGACTCAATCTGACGCTTACTCTGAGCAATTTCTGAATTTATGCTAGTAATTTCTGTCTCTATATTATTCAGTTGTTCTTCTATTTGAAGTACTGATAAATTACCGGCATGAATCAAACTCTGATAACTCCTTTCCTGTTCTTTTAATCGTAATTTTGCTTGCTTCATATCTGCTTGTGCTTGACGCATTGTCCGTTCATAACTACTTCGTTCTTCCCTAATCCTTAACTTAGCTTGTTCAATATCAGACTTAGTTTGCTCATACAATCGTCGCCTTTCTTGTACCACATCATCCTTATCGAATACATCAATTTCTGGCAGAACTCCTTGCTGCCAAAGTTTACGGTAGCGTTGCACCTCTCGCTGGGCATTAGCTAAACGAATTTCTATTAATTTATAGGCTGTTTTACTAAGTTCAAGATTTTGCTTGGCCTGATGCACTTGAGCTAATTTTTCTTCTTTTTGTAAGTTATAGGAATTCCTAAGATCAGTTATAGTCTGTCGCGCTTGGTCAATTTGAGCTTGCTTTTCCAAGGCTTGGGCTTGATTTTGTTGCTGCTGAGTTGTCAAGACTACCACTAACTGATTTTTTAGTACTTCTAACTGCGATCGCCGACTGACTTGCCCCTTTAATTTATCGTTAACTTGCTGCAATTCAGTACGAACTAACCCGGATTTCAAAATCACTAAGTTTTGTCCAGCCTCAACCTTTTCCCCCTCTTTAACTTTAATTTCATCCACGGTACCGGCTACAGCAGCATCCAGCCTCACCGTCTTACCCTTTGGTTCAAGTCGTCCTCTAGCTGTACCGGTTTCATCTACCTTATAGAGCATCGACCAGGGTAAAATAATAGACACAAATACTACTAGAAAGTACAGTAATCCCCTAGTCCAAACCTGAGGTAAACTATCGAGTAATTCTTTAGTAGCGTAAGACCAATCATCAGTAAACTTACCTAATTCTGGGGAGTTGAAACTATCTTGATCATGATTAGTCTCTTGTAGGTGAATTGGACGATGTCCATTTAAGTGTCCATTTAAGGTATTGGGCATAATTTTAGTTCTGAGTTATTGGGATTAGTGATAGGTAAAGTCTTGCCTCTTGCCACTTGCCTATTAATTATTGGATATTACCTGATTAACTCTTCTGAATTACTCATGATTCATGACTAATTTGCTGGTGATTAAGATAATAATAATGTCCCCGTTTTGCCATTAATTCATGATGGGTTCCACTTTCAATCAATACTCCTCTATCCATCACTAAAATTAAATCTGCATTCTGGACTGTAGACAAGCGATGAGCAATGACTAATGTTGTTCTACCTTTGAGAATATGAGTTAAATTCTTCTGAATAATTCGCTCTGATTCTGCATCTAAATGGGAGGTGGCTTCATCTAAGACTAATAACTTAGGATTGCCTAACAAAGCCCGTGCGATCGCAATCCGTTGCCGTTGTCCACCAGATAATGTCCCTCCCCCTTCTCCTATCTGGGTTTCATAGCCCATGGGCAACTGTTTAATAAACTCATCAGCCCCTGCCAATCGTGCTGCTTCTATAATCTCGTCTAAACTAGCGGCAGGATGACCTAAGCTAATATTTTCCCTAATCGTTCCACCAAACAAAAACGTATCTTGGTCTACTACTCCCACTTGCGATCGCAAAGACCCTAAGGACAGACTGGTAAGATCAAGGCCATCAATCAATACTTTACCATCTGTTGGTGGATACAATCCCAACACCAATTTAGAAATCGTGGTTTTCCCTGAACCACTGCGTCCAACTAGGGCTACCATTTGTCCTGGTTTCACTTGAAATGATAGATTTTCTAGTACATTTAAATCACTCTCTGGGTGATAGCGAAAGGTGACGTTATCAAAGGCAATGTGACCCTGAATTGATGGTAACGATTGACGGGCTTGATTCAGCAAATCCTCCTCTGGTTCGGAATCCAACACATCATTAATCCGTTCCATCGCAATGACTACTTCCTGGAATTGATTCCATAACACGGTTAACCGCTGGAAGGGAGTAATAATATTTCCCAGCAGCATATTGAATGCCACTAATTGTCCAATAGTTAACTGATTCTGAATCACTAACCACGCTCCATACCACAGCAGGCTTGTGGTTACTACGGCTTCAATAGCATTACTGAAAATTTGCAGCCGATTGCTGATAACTTGGCCATCAAAACTTGTCTTAATTTCTTTATTTAATAACTCCTCCCAATGCCAACGTACGGTTTGTTCTACTGCTGTGGATTTAACGGTACTTACACCGGAAAGCGCTTCAATTAGATAACTATTTTCCTTAGCAGTCGCCTGAAATATTTCCCGGGAAATTTTGCGTAAAAACGGTGTCGCAATCAATGCTAGCAATAAGAATGGCGGCACAATTACTAAGGCCAATAATGCCATTTTCCAGCTGTACCAAACCATCAATCCTACATAGATAAATACGGTGAGTAAATCCAGCAGAATTGATAACGCCTCACCGGTAAGGAACCGCTCAATCTTGCGGTTTTCTTGAACCCGTGATATAATGTCACCAACATAGCGGGACTCAAAAAACGAAAGAGGCAACCGCAGTGTATGGCGAATAAATCCTACAATCAGCGCTGCATCTACTTTATTAGCCGTGTGGTCTAGTAGATATTGTCGCAATCCCATCATCGCGACTCGAAATAGGCTAAACATCAGTAGCCCTAACCCTACCGCCATTAAGGTTAGCCCAGAGCGCTGCACCACCACTCGGTCTAAAATTAGCTGGGTGAATAGAGGTGTAATTAATCCAAATATCTGGATAAATAAGGAAGCAAGAAATACCTCTAACACCACTAACCCATGGGGTTTGATTAATTCAAAGAATTGCCAGAAGGGAGTAGTCGTTTCTTTAGCATCCTTGAGTAATGCTGTTGGTTGTAGCAGCAGTGCATAACCGGTCCAATCGGCGTTAAACTCTCGATGGGTCAGACTACGTTGACCAATGGCGGGGTCACACACAATCACTCGTTTCCGAGTAATTTCATAAACGACAATATAGTGTTTACCTTCCCAATGGACAATAGCTGGCAATTTTTGCTTCGCTAGCTGGTCAAGACTAGCTTTAACCGGACGAGTAGAAAAGCCAATACTTTCTGCTGCTGCTGATAGTCCTCGCAATGATGCGCCATTCCGGTCAACATTAGCGATATCCCGCAAACGATTCACACTAAAGCGTTTACCCCAATAGCGAGATACCATTACCAAACAGGCGGCACCACAGTCAGAACCACTCTGCTGGGCAAAAAACGGATAGCGTCGGATTACCCGTTGCCATAAATGCCCTGCTTGCTGGGTTGGGTTAGGAAAGTAAGCTTTGCTAACTTTTTTCTGGGATTTCTGGGACTTGGCTTCCCCAAACCGAGACTGGGAGATGGGGATATGGGGGGATGGTCAGATGGAGTGATAGAGGGAGTAGGGGAGCTAACTAGTAGGGCATTACGAGCTTGGGCCTGACTCCAAAAATGCTCTCGGATTTCGGGATACTTATTGATCAGGGGAAACAACACTTCCCCGGGTACAAAGCATAGCTTTAGCTTCAAGGAAGCTCTAGCGCTATAGCTGGCTAAGTCTGCTGACGGAAACAAGGTCAATTCCCCAAATGATTCCCCTGTTTCTAAGGTGGCAATTAAGTCACCGGCCTGATTCAGCAACCTTACTTTTCCAGCAATAATAATGTAGATACCAGCTGAGGCTTGACTCCCTTGCCAAAACTTACCTACCTTGGGCTCTATTAATGTCAATTTTTTGAGAAAGCGCTGGCATTCCTGTAGCGGGAGAGCTGTACCGAGAGTATCGTTGAGTTGTTGAGGGGAAATCAACGGAGTAGATACACTTTGAACCATGGATGTCTAAATCTTATCTAGAGACAGTAGTGGATAACAATTCTCGAGAATCAGCACTAGAAGCTGATTGCAGGTCACGAATGATAATGCGATTGGCGGTAGGCCACCCTACGCGATGCTCGGTACGAGCCGCTACGCGAACGCTACTAGTATTTGAAGCTTGATCATTCGACGGTGTATCGTTCTCAGTGGTGTTAGGCTCGGGATTACGGGGTTTGCCTTTGGTAGACAATCCCATTTGTTTTAGCAACCGACTAATATGGCGATCGCTGACTTCAATCCCAAATTCTTGAGCTAAATGCTTACTTAACCAGTTAGCTGTCCAGCGCCGAAATGGATAGCCAAACTCCTTTGGACTCTGGGTTACCAGTTCCTTCAATCGCTCTAGATGTTCCTGATTTACTGCCTTAGGGCGACCAATGGGGTTATTCTGCCAGTTGTGCGCCATCCCAGTCCGCGCCATCAATATCCAATGTCTAGCTGTAGCTGGACAACATCCCACGGTTTGACAAATTTCAATTTGAGAGTTACCATCGTCGGCTAGCAACATAATTTCAATGCGCTGACGATAATGCTGGGGTAAATCCGCTCGTAGACTTTTTTGTAGTAGTTTGCGCTGAAACGCTGTTAAATATTTACCTGTACTAGTACATGCACCCTCAAGATCAGGTTTCGACTGATTTCCTGACATATTTGTAACTAAAAAGTCTTTAACTCATTGCTTTGATGATCGAGGGTGGATGTTGGCTTTTATGTTGGTTTTAATAGTCAAATTTAGTGAGTATTGTGGACTTTTTGGATGATTTTGGCCAATTTTTGGCTTATTTTGTCGTTTTTTTGGATGATTTTTATCTAATTTTAGATTTTGGTGGATTTTTATGTTGTTTTTGTAAAGTTTGATTTAATTTTTGGATGAAAATAATCAGGGAGTAGGGATTAGGTTCTTTTAGGGAGAAGTGGGAGAAGCTTTCAAGGGTATGTTTTTTACAAAGACGTCAGGTGTGGGGTGTGGGGCGTGGGG
>WTKN01000281.1 GCA_011524395.1 Moorena sp. SS36440bin_2 | reverse complement strand
TTCTAACCATGAGCGACTGCCGTGGTTTCCCCCATGAGCGACTGCATCAAGACATTGTCGTCCGAACAGCTTTGGCCGAACCAATCAATATATGTTTGATTTCCTCTCGTCCTGGACGTGCCTTGCTAGGCCGTTGGGGAAGATTAGGATTGTTGGGATTATCATCAGGATTTTGAACAAATTCTTGACTCATAATGATTCCTCGTGGTTACGTGTTAATGTATCAATTGAGTCACTTATTTACAAAAAGTCAAGGGGTTCTGAAAATATTTTAAAAATTTAATATTTTGGCTTTAATAGTAATTAAAATGTCCATAAAAAAATCAGGAAGTGTGTAATCAGATTATGTCCGATTACTTAAATGATAAATTATAAAATTCCTATGGTTCAAACAATTCCTGCAAAAGAGATTACATTACGTCAATTAAGACACAGATTTAATCTAGAACGAACCGATGATGAACAGTTTTTTCGAGAATGGCAATACGACTTACCCGAACTGACAGAGTTTGAGAAGCAATTGCTAGGACAAGTTAAAGAAGAGTATCTGTACTTATCTGAGTCTCCGTTATTGGAAGTGATCCTGAAAATGGTGATAATCTCGCCATTATTGAGACTAGCAGGTTTTTATCGTCATCCCTTTGAACTTACAGCATAAAAAGAAGTTAAAATTACCTCAGAGGATGAGGGGATAATTGTTAATGGACTTATTGATATTCTGATTTTTAAACCAGAATTCTGGGTTACTGTTATTGAAGCAAAAGGCACAAAATATGCCTTAGCAGCGGAAATTTTCCAAGTCTTAGCCTATATGTTAGCTAATCCTAATCCAGAGCAACCTATCCTGGGGTTGATCACCAATGGTAATGAGTTTAAATTCCTAAAGATGACAACCACAGAGCCACCTAAATATGCTCAATCCTATACATTTGCTCTTGAGAACAAAGATGACCTTTACACTGTGCTGATAATCTTAAAACGTATTAACCAAACTATCCAAAGTTCCTAGTCAGCTTCCGTCAGCTGTCAGCCGTCAGCCGTCAGCCGTCAGCCAAAGGCTCACGCTGCGCGAACAGCTTATTTTATTCAAAAGCTGTTCGCACCTTAAGTAGCTTCATCAAAGGCCAAAGCTTACCTCTTTTATTGATGCAAAGCGCGAGTGGGGGAAACCCCCGCATGAAGGCGCTCCATCGCTTATTCAAAAGTCAAGTAGCGTGCGGATTAGCTGATAGCTGATAGCTGATAACTGATAGCTATCAACATCTTGAGGGAGTTCTCCAGGATAACTGATATACTAACGCCCCTCAGCTAAATGTCCAAGTTTTCCTCGATAGTTTAGCTTACTGCTCAGAAGCGGTTGATGTAGCATGGGCATAGCGTATTAGCTGACTGCTTACATTTCCTGGAAAAGACTTTACGTTTTTCACAAAAAGCACTATTATACTCATACTGCTGCCCAAAACTTACTGGAAGCAGCACATGATACCCAAGTAAAACAAGCGATTACCTGTTTATTGATCAGGTTATTGATCAGGTGTCACAGCTGCAGACCAACTATGGTATCTTCACCATAGTGGTAATTTAGGTCAGGGTAACTGATGCTATGTAACTGATACTGTGACTGTTATCAATAACTTATAGGTTATTAGAAAGCACGGTTAATTGCCTAGCAACATCTAATGGAATCCACTAGAGAAAGCAGCAACTAGTTTGATAAAACTATCTAGGGAGTTTAGTTAACTGATGGGATAAACCTATTAGAAACTAAGAGCAGTGACATGAAGTGTCCGGAATATCGATAAAAAGCAATAGATTGAGATCAGGCACTGGTGTCTAAAAAAATACAAATTAAAGTAGGGTGGGCTACCTAATGTAATCTATAAAACTGAAAATAAACGGACTTTTTTGCCCTATCCGACAAGCTAAAAACTGGTAGCTGATTTTTTTGCTACTCCCTAATCAGTTGGAGTTGAGATAAGCAGCTTTCCCCAAATTAAAAAAGAATGGAAAAATTGTATAGTGTACACCCTAACTACCTTGAAAAAGTCAAATTAGTTTGGAAGCGTAAGCGTCGGGGAAGAGATATAGACCTAGCTAATGAATTAGATTTAGACTTGCCCATTGTTAATCTTTTTCTGATCGGGAAGCCCATTAAAGGTCTTTTCTTCGTAGAAATTTGTCAAGCATTGCACTTAAACTGGCGAGAAATTGCTGGTTTAGAGTTACTGGAAACTCCGGTGAAATCCTCAGAGATTCAAGTAGATACCAGTGATGCAATTGGTCTACGGCCACGCTACGGGAACGCAAAACCAAAACTTATCGAAGAGGTGAACACTGTTGATGACGCTTTAGAGGAGTTAGTGGACACCCTCAAAGAAATGTTAACTCGCCTGACTCGAAAAGCGGGAAATATCCTAAAAGCAGACCGCACCAGTATTTTTTTACTGGATCAGCACAGTAATATCCTCGGTTCCATTGACGCTGATGATGGGAAAGGTGGCTCCCTAATCATTGATATTCCAGCAAATAAAGGAATTGCTGGTGCAGCAGCTACCTCCTTAAGTATTATTAATGTTCCCTTTGATGTCTATGACGACCCACGCTCTGAAGAAGCGAAAAGAATCGACAAAATTACCGGTTACCGAACCTATACTATGCTAGCTTGGCCAGTGTTGAATCAGCGAAAAAATTTAGTTGCGGTAGTCCAATTAATTAATAAATTAAAAACCACTATTAATTCAAATGATGACTTGTATGAAAGAATTGATTTAAAGGGGTTTACCAAAAAAGATGAACAACTGTTTGCTCAATTTACTCCTTCAATTTTGAGAAATTTAGAACGATGTCAGTTATGTTTCCAACTAGCCCGTAAACTTTGGGTAAATTCAGAAAGTAACTCAGGGATTATCGACCCCTATAATCAAAAACTGATTACTGAACTCCAGGAGAAAGAAAAACAGGTGCGCAAGAGCCTAAACAAACTAACCAATTTTTATGGTTAAATTTCAATATTTTATAGTTTAAATTTTAAATTTAAACATTTTAGGCAAGCAAGGAGATATTTTGCATAATAACTCCAGTACAATCAGATTTAACCCAATTTTCGTGTTGACCGGAGTAGAACACAATGCCAGTAGCAGTTGGAACCATTGAGACCCTAGGTTTTCCAGGGGTACTAGCCGCAGCAGATGCCATGGTCAAAGCAGGGGCAGTGACACTGGTATCCTATGATAAATCTGAGAAAGGTCGGTTTATGGTTAGCGTCCGTGGTAAAATTTCAGAGGTAAACGTCGCGGTAGCAGCTGGTCTGGAAGCCGTAGAGAAAACCTATGGTGCAGAGGTGACAGCTTACTATATCATTCCTAACCCTAATGAAAATGTGGACACAGTGCTCCCCATCCACTACACCAGTAAAGTCGAAGAGTTCCGAACATTTTAAATCAATAGGCTGAATCAGTATTTTTCAGAATCGGTAGCGAAGATTCGTACAATAGTTCCTGAGTTTAAAATAATTCAACAGATTAAGGAGTTTGGCTATGTCCACAGTGGCGGTTGGATCTCTCGAAACCAAAGGCTTTCCTGGGATACTCGCAGCAGCAGATGCTATGGTTAAAGCCGGTAGGGTTACCTTAGTAGGCTACATCAGAGTTGGTAGCGCCCGCTTCAATATCAATATTCGGGGGGATGTTTCCGAAGTAAAAGCAGCTATGGATGCCGGTATTGCAGCCGTCGAAAAAGCCTATGGCGCTACCCTGGAATCCTGGGTAATCATTCCTCGTCCCCATGAAAACGTCGAGTGTGTTCTGCCCATTGCCTATACTGAAGCCGTTGAACAGTACCGAGACGCTGTGGAAAATCCCATCATCGGGCCGGGGAACGGTTTGCCTCGTTAAGCTTTTTGGTTGGTTTTAGCTAAGCCCGCACCAAGCCCAGGTCTGACCCGATAGGAGAGCTGTTGTTTAATGCGGGTTGAAGCTACATTTGTGTTAGAACCGGGTTCGGTTAACTATCTCATTAATCATGCTACTAATCCTGCTCCCATTGGTAGTCGGCATTGGGATTGATGCTCAGGATATAGTGCTTCTTCATTGGGAAAAACCTTGATTAGGGGTTTACATCAGAACCTGTGGGTCAACTCGCTATCTTTATTATAGTACAAATATACTATTTTATTGCTGGTCAGTAGTTACTCCGTTTGATGTGATGGTTTGCTGGTATTGACAAAAAATAGGGAATTTCATACATCGAAATGAGTAGTTTATCACCCGTTGATGGTAGAAATATGTAAACTATCTTAAAAAACAGCGGGTTTAATCAGAAGTTTGATAAAGCTTCCTCATCCACTGGCACTTTCTCGAACACGTTAAACTAATCAAAGCTAAACTAAAAAACGTTAACTAAAACACAAAACCTGATGATTGCAACTGCGACTAGGATAAAACACGAAGTTAAAGACCTGTCTCTGGCACCAAAAGGAAAGCAGCGGATTGAATGGGCTGGACGGGAGATGCCAGTGCTCAAGCAAATTCGTGACCGCTTTGCCCAAGAAAAGCCTTTAGAAGGAATTCGTTTAGTTGCTTGCTGTCACGTAACCACCGAAACTGCCCATTTAGCGATCGCACTCAAGGCTGCTGGTGCTGATGCTCTGCTGATTGCCAGCAACCCTCTGTCAACCCAAGATGATGTAGCAGCTAGCTTAGTGGTTGATCATGAGATTCCTGTATTTGCCATCAAAGGGGAAGATAACGAAACCTATCACCGCCACGTTGAAATTGCCCTGGATCACAAACCCAACATCATAATCGATGATGGTAGCGATGTTACCGCCACTCTGGTAAAAGAGCGCCAACACCAGCTCGGTGATATCATTGGTACCACCGAAGAAACCACCACTGGCATTGTCCGTCTCCGGGCTATGTTCAATGACGGTGTCTTGACATTCCCAGCAATGAATGTTAATGATGCTGACACCAAACACTTCTTTGACAATCGCTACGGTACTGGTCAATCTACCCTTGATGGTATTATCCGCGCCACCAACGTGTTGCTAGCTGGTAAAAACGTGGTTGTGGCCGGTTATGGCTGGTGTGGCAAAGGCACAGCACTTCGAGCTCGGGGACTGGGAGCCAATGTCATTGTTACTGAAATTGACCCCACTAAAGCCATTGAAGCTGTAATGGATGGCTTCCGGGTAATGCCGATGGAAGAAGCTGCTCCCTTAGGTGACTTGTTTGTCACAGTTACTGGAAACAAGCACGTGATTCGCCCTGAGCATTTCGAGGCGATGAAAGATGGCGCAATGGTTTGCAACTCCGGTCACTTCGATATTGAAATTGACCTCAAGTCCTTAGGGGAAATGGCAACGGAAGTCAAAGAAGTACGGAACTTTACCCAAGAGTACTGTTTGAAAAATGGTAAATCCGTTGTGGTACTGGGTGAAGGACGCCTGATTAACCTGGCAGCAGCTGAAGGTCATCCCAGTGCGGTGATGGACATGAGCTTTGCTAACCAAGCTTTGGCCTGTGAATACCTAGTCAAGAACAAAGGATCCATTGAACCAGGTTTACACTCCATCCCTGAAGCAGTGGATAAGGACATTGCGCGCCTGAAGTTACAAGCAATGGGCATTAACATTGATTCCCTAACCCCAGACCAAATCGAGTACATCAACTCTTGGACTTCTGGAACCTAAAACTAGGGTAATCCCTTGACGATACCGGTTCAATAATCCTGATTTATATTCTTGGGTAATTGGTTATCGGTAATAGGTAATAGGTAATTGGTAATAGGTAATGGGTAATTGGTAGTTGAGGATTAGCCATTACCCATTACCCTGACCAGCCTAGAGGATTTAATGGCACCTCTAAAAACTTTTGTATCCTTGACAAGAAATAAGATATAGTATAAGAAGGGTTTTGAACGGAAATTGAAGATCAACCCTATAGGTATAACAAGGTATAACAAAATAACAAAAATATATCGGCTCTTGCATAAATCTCTAAAAAGAGGGTGATAAATACTATAGCCATATGGCAAAAATTGACTTTTGCAAGAGGTCTATTAATGAGTAGGGTGATTGATCATGATCTGGCAACAATCTCCAACCTATTTGGCAGTGCTAACTACTATGCTGTCGGCTGCACTGGTAACTGACTTCACGGCACCTCAGTTACTGGCACAGTCATACCCACACCATGAAGTTGGTGCACACTTCCCACCACCACCAGACCGAGGGTCACCCTCTAGAACCATTGGGGCTGGGACATGGATGATTAAATTTCCACCAGTACCAGAACGAGGAGAACCGAGAAGAACAGCAGGAGGGGGGTCTCGTAGCTATTCCTGTACTGACAACGGTGATATTCCTTTGACTGCTATCGTGCCTGCCAATAATCTGGTCACAACCGTGGCGGCGAATCCTACACTGTTCTGGTATGTTCCCAAAACTACAGCCTCCGAAGCAGAATTTGTATTAATAGATGACCAGAATCAAGAGGTTTACCTGACCACCTTGACCCTAGATAACACGAACGGTATAGTGCAACTGAGCGTACCTGAAACTGTACCTCTGACCATGGGTAAGCAATACAAGTGGTTTTTCGTACTCGTTTGCGATCCTCAAGAGCGTAGCCGAGATCATTGGGTTCAAGGAATTCTAGAGCGCACTGAACTTAGTCCAGAATTAGCGCTTAATCTAGAGCAGGAGCCAAATACCTTAGAACAAGCCAAACTATATGCTGATGCTCTGATTTGGCAAGAAACTCTGAGTACTATCGCCCAGTTACGGGATTCCCAGCCCCAAGCATGGGTAGATCTGATCAAATCAGTGGGGTTAGAAGCGATCGCTAACAAACCGTTTCTGAATTGCTGTACAGCTAGCAATTAGTCTTATGAGTAATGGAGCGGGCTTGTGACAGTAAGTCTTAGAAAGATTAGTATAGATTAGTATATTAACTTTTATAACTAATCACTTTGGACGAACTGAATGGCTAAACTCTCTGTAGAACTACAGCGCTATTTTTTTGAGGAAGAGCGAGAGCCTCAGGTAAGGCTGGCAGATATTTTAACCCTAGCGGGGGAACGTATCTTTGGGTTTCTATTTGTTATCCTATCTCTACCTTCTGCTTTGCCAGTTCCAGCACCGGGTTATTCGATTCCCTTTGCTATTGTCATCGTCTTGTTGGCTATTCAACTCATCGTTGGTGCCAAACGCCCCTGGCTACCCAATAAGATCATGAATGGGAAAATGAAATTGGAAACCGTGCAGGGTTTTCTGAAAATAGGACTCCCTTGGTTGCGGCGGATTGAGACACTTACCCGTCCTCGCCTAAGCTATATTTGTACCAGTTTGCCTGGTCGGATATTTATGGGGAGTGCGATCGCATTAATGTCAATTTCGATGATGATTCCGATTCCAGGGACAAATACCGTTCCAGCGATGGGAATTTTTATGACTGGTTTTGGCTTAACTGAAGATGATGGCGCAATTAGCCTAGCCGGTTTAGTGGTGTGCCTGATCGGAGCAAGCATCTCCATCTCAATTATGTTTGCCCTATGGTTTGGTGGCACAAGTCTAGTTGACCAGATTAAGATTTGGTTGGGTCGTTGAAGTTATTCCCACCCACTCCGCGCCGAAGGTTTTCTTTAGATTAGGGTAATCACTAATCGGTAACAAACTTCGCCCCAGTTGTCGGTAACTTTGCAAAAGGTAAAATAGGATCAGGCCAGAATAATTGACGCAAATAGTATAATAAAACTACTAAGTCTGCTAGGTCTAATCGATAATAATCGCTAATAAGTAATCGCTTACAAGTAATCGGTAATGAGTAAATAGTAATGGCTAATCACAATTACCATTTACTCATGACTTATTACTCCAAGATTTACAATATCTGACACTATTGATGCTACCGGGGATGATAGTATCTTAAATAGTTAAATTTGACCATGCACGATTATCCTCCTCTATGGGTTAATCCTCCCATCCGATCCATCTCGACCTGCGCGTAAAAAGGAAAAAGGGAAAATAGATTGTTATAGTATCATCCCTTTAACCTATTCCATTGAGTCTTTTTCCGAAGTTAATCATTCTGAACATAGTGCCATTCACTGGTATCTACCTAACGAGCGTAGGTATTAAACCAGAGGACATCTATTATGACTCAGTTGGCTTTGGCGAATCCCTAAGCTTTTCACTTGGCCGCTTCTGAGGACGTAAGGGAGTGGAGTCGGTTAAGTTGTCTTCAAGAACCATACGCTGTTCCATTTGACGGAGAAAATAACCAGTCATCATGGCTGAAGCCAGCAATCCAGCTAAATTTTCCCGATCAGTGGTGATTTGAACATTAAAGTTTTCTGATGGCAGCATCCCTACTAGCCCCTGAACGTTCTGAGAGATGATTTGTTGGATTTCAGGGCTAGCAGACTTCGCAATCCTTGCTAAAACATCAGAAGGTTGATTCTGGAGGTATTGCAGCAGTTGGTTCGGTTGAGGCTCTGCTCCTGGGGAACTTAGAAAATCGGGGTTGAATACCATTAGGAATTTTAGGTTTGACCTGCTTCATCTCGACTTTTCTATACTCTAAACGATTGTGAGATAAGCTGAATCAGCTTTCGGGGATAAATCTAAGTTTTTTCGGTAGAAATTCTGAGGAAAAAACCTTACCTCAAGATTTCTTTAAGTTATTGGAACCCTTGGCATAGCTTCTATTGGGGTGGCAGTAGCTGCTGAACTTCAAAGTGTTGATGAAATTTTTCGGTAACTTGTAACCAGTAGGAGCGCCCCTCAGTTTGTCTACGTTTCTGGACAAAATCGAGCTCGACCAGTTCCTGGATATGTTGATACGCTCCACTCCCACGAAGGTTGACTAGGTCAGCTTGAGTAATCGGACCTTTAAGAGCGATCGCAGCTAAAGTCCTCAAAGCACCTGTGCCCAATTCAGCGGGAATTAAGTTTTGCAGTAATTTACTAAAGGTGGCTCGTAACTGTAAGCTATACCCAGCAGGGCTTTCCACAACTTCTAAAGCACTGTCCCGGTGGGCATAGTCTGCCATCAGTTCAATCAAGCCATCCGCCACTTTTTCGCGATCGCATTGGGCATACTCTGAGATTTCCTCTATAGAGACGGGCTGTCCCTTCAAGTATAGAATCGCTTCAATTTGGGTAGCTAGACGAGGCATTTTTTTCTTCGCTTCTAATCCAATTGGCGTCCTGTCAGTTCAACAAAGATATCTTCCAGGTTGGAGGGACGAACCATCACACCAGTTTTATCGGGTAAACTTTCGAGATAGCCACTCGCTTGTTCCAGAGTCGGAAAAAATTTGTATTCAAAGCGTTCTGAGAGTTGTTTGATCAGTAATCCTTCCCCATGTTGGTGGCGCAACTGTTCAAATGTACCTAATTTGATTAGTTTACCAGAATCCATGATACCGATCCGTCCTGGCTTGCCAGCGCCATAGCGATCGCACAAAAACTCCACTTCTTCCATATAGTGAGTAGTTAGCAATATCGTCATACCTTGGCGATTCAAATCCCGAATAATTTCCCACAGGCGACGGCGGGTTTGGGGGTCTAATCCTACTGTAGGCTCATCCAAAAATAGAATCTTCGGTTGATGTAACAGCGCTCTAGCAATTTGCAACCGACGCTTCATTCCCCCAGACAGAGTTTTCACTAAACTATCCCGTCGGTCTATTAGCTCTACATACTCTAACCACTGATTAATCAGCCGCTTACGCCCAGGATTGGCAATGTGATGCAGCCGTGCGTGGAGTTCCATATTTTCCCAGACAGTCAGGTCAATATCCACGCTAGTTTGCTGCAAGACCACACCAATATTTTCCTTGACCTGCTCTTTTTCTTCTACAACGTCGTAACCCGCTACCTTAATTTGACCCTTGGTCGGTTCAGTTAACGTAGTTAGCATCCGAATTGTCGTGGATTTCCCAGCACCATTCGGACCAAGCAAACCAAATATCTCTCCTGATTCAATGGTAAAGGAGAGGTCATTGACTACAGGGACCTTATCGTAGATTTTGTAGATGTTCTGGAGAGAAACAGCTGGGGGCATAGATTATTTATATGTATCCGATTGAGTCAACAGGCTTAAGGTAACCTGCGTTTACACCACAGGTTAGAAGGAAATTATATCATGTCGATATGATTACCCTTAATCAAAAGAGCAGTAATAGCAAATTTACCCACAAATACCACTGCTACAGTTGTAGTCATCGATATTAACTGTCATGTAATTAACAGGGTATTCATTTTAATATATAATATTATTTTTTATAACTTATTATTAACCTATAAAATTAGGTTAATAAAAATTCTTTTTTATTCCCTGTTCCCTGTTCCCTGTTCCCTGTTCCCTGTTCCCTGTTCCCTTTGAGCAATTTAGGTATCCCAATCTAAATCCTTAACAGCTTATTAGATATAGACAAAGCATGAATACGTAGGTTAAAACAACAAATAGGGGCTGTTCCTTTTGTTACTCTATTATTTATCAGCTACAGTTATTGACTTTAATCGTATAATTTACTATGGCTAGATTTCGGATTTCAGGTCGGGTAATCGATCCAAAAACCAGTGGCGTCGTTTCAGGATTACGGATTGAAGCATGGGATAAAGACCTTATTGTTAACAACTTGGTGGGTAGCGCCATCACTGATGACCATGGCAGCTTTGGAATGGAATTCGATGAATCCTATTTTCAAGAGCTGTTTGCTGACCAACGACCAGACATTTTTTTCAAAGTATTTTCTGATCAGCAACTGGTCAAAAGCACCGATAATTCAGTGCTGTGGAATTTGGACATTGGGGATACTCAAGTCTTGATAACTTTGGATAATTATAGCAAAGATAAGGTTTACCAAAAATCCCTCCAAGCTGCTGAAAAAGATGCTAAAGATAATCCTAAAATATTATATATCGGTATTGATAATTCATCATACAAACAGCAAATTAAAGATTATCCCTCCCGCCTGACTCAGAAACCCGATGGTAAACATCTAGTGTCTGGAATTAAAGGAGATCAGACTTTCAGTCCTTATCCAATTCTGGGGCAACTTCCAGATATTGATCAGCAAGGGTTAGAGTTTCTCCATCAAGATATCAAAGAAGCTTGTATCTGTGTTGGTAGTTTTGACGACCAAGAGTTCAAGGTAAAATGGTTAGGACGAAATGCCCTAAGTAATGACGAATTCTGGAGTGGTAGTAAGATTATCCCCATTATTAATCTAGTCTCTCGCCTTAATAGCAAATCTCCTAATGACGACCTTGATAAGTGTACAATTCGAGGCACAGACCAAGCTGGCAATCAACGAGATCTTCCCGTGTGTGATTTAATCACAGATGTGATCAGTTATAACTACAATACAGCAAGTTCTAATTGCTTAGGGGCAATGTTAAAGCGCTTTGCTCCCCAAATGGACTTAGAAAATTGGCTTAAACAGATTACAGGCAATAATAGCCTGATTTTCCGTGGCCGATATGGGGAAAAACCCTTTATCGATTACCCCCAGTTGTTTGGTAGCACAACCAAAAGCATAATTTTAACTGCTGACCCTGAACCCCCTCAATGGGCAAGTAATACTATATCGGCTTATGATTTAAATCGGATGATCTCAATGGTGGGTTGGCATAATTACATACCGGAAGCATGCCAGCTACCAGGAGTTAAGTGGGATAGTCTCGAAAGTATCATCAGAGCAATGGGGAATGATCCCGCTCGGTTAATTGATTTAGCTATTAAAGAGTTGGGTTTGTTGAATGTGATTGACTCAACCGTGATTATCTCAAAACTTGGCAACGGAGTTACCAGTATTAGGAACAGAACTGAAGCAGTTTATGTCGCGCTAGTTAAATTAGTTAAGCCTAGTCTTGACGATTCCCTCAAGCCAGCTAAATGGATTACCTTCAGTATGGCGCTACGGGGAGCAAAAGTGCTTGAGCCAAGAGATTTCAATCGTGAAGCGATGGAACTCGATGCCAGAATAGCAACAGAAGTGACAGAGATTTTGCGCAGAGCGGTGATGGGTGAATTGGTTTGATTCGCTAGTTTTATCAATCTTCATCGTAAGTGTCCTGTTACTGTCTAAAGTCCAAGTAAATGTAAGTAGTTATATCAAGTCCGGTTAATTATCTCCCAAGTAGTCTCTGGATTTTACGCCAGAAGGGATATAATGATTACTCCACCGGACTTGATTTTAGATCGTGGCCAGAAACGTTTTATGCTTGGGTTTTTTAGGGTCGGGTTTAGACCAAAATTGAAAGCAGTGTGGGTACGAAAACCTAAAGAAAAAAAGTATATCTTCTCGTCTAACTACTACAATATTTTCTTGGATATCCAAAGACGATGTGACTTTCAAATTTATTTTTCAAAGTTTCTTTTGTCCCTTTTCTTTGTTCTGCAATATACTATCCCTATTTTTTTAGCAGCTATCGCAGGGATTACGGCAGGTAATGACTTATTGGTCTCGTTTATTCAAGAATTTGTTTCTGATGAGCAAGCCGAAAATATTGTCAAATTTTTTATATTTTTGATTAGTTTATTAGGAACATTATTCGGCACCATAAGTGCCACAACGAACCCTTCGCAAAGCTATGATAATGCAGCAACGTTTAATAACAAATTTTCTGAGTTTAAGATTAATTTAGCGATAGATATGAGAAATCTTGAACTTACTAATGCTATGGAAGAAGATTACCTGCAGCTTCTGAAGGAAAAAAATGCTAATCTTTCTGAATTGATTGAGGAATATAATCAAAAACGGTCGATCGATAAGAATCAAGTAGAGGGAGACAATTAAGAGGGAGAAGTGTGGGAAGTGTGGGAAGTGTGGGGAGTCTGGGGAGTCTGGGGAGTTTGGTGTCCATGGGGCTTTCAAGGTGAAGTTTCCAGGTCGGCTGTTCCCTGTTCCTTTTGCTATATATAGCGGACGCAAAACAAAAAAACCAACAACATCCCATACTCAGCACGCTCAACTATATATAGAGGAATGGGTTTTCAGCTGATATCTGGAATAGTACGGTTGACAAATTACAAAGCTGTCGGTATAGTCTAAATATTAATATCTCCAAGCTGGGCAGGCTAAGTAAAAACACTTCTATCTACGTCAAGCAGTGTTTTTAGGTTTAGCAAAGGCGCAAAGGTGATTGATTGGAGTTTTCTGATGCCACTTTTCCCTTGGAGTTAAAGTAATGATCCTCAAAATAATAAGTAAATAGGTAAGTCCTGATCTGGTCTTAAGCCTTATATTAGCGATAGCTAATTATTTCCTAGTAGCCAACAGTCGTTACTTCTAGGGATAAATAGCAATTGCGTCACATCCAAATTATGTAAGCTATCAGCTATCAGCTATCAGCCTATGCGCTACGCGCACGCTGCGCGAACAGCTATCAGCTATCAGCTAATGCGCTATGCGCACGCGTGCGCGTTCAGCTTTTGAATACAATAAGCTGACGGCTGACGGCTGACGGCTGAATGCTTACATTCCAATTTTATATCAAGGCTTAGGGATAACTTACAAACCTATAGGTGCGCTCTTAGCATTAAGAATTAAATTCGCCACGGGTCGCACCTGAGGATTTCATTGATTAGCTTAATAGAATATTTTCTATAACCTTGGGATTGGCTCAGATACATCATATAAACCTAAAAAACCGCAGCAAAAGCTAAGGATATCATCATGTTTTACCAACTCTTACCTGTAGCAGTATCTGGACTGTTCGCCACTGGCACAGTAATCGGTATAGGGTCTAAACTAGCATCCGTTTCATTGAGTCACCCCCTTTATTCTATCTAGATTAATCAGCCATCAGCCTATGCGCTACGCGCACGCTGCGCGAACAGCTATCAGCTAAAACGCTACTTCAAAAGCTGCCCAAACCGCTATTAATAATTACAGCAACAGAGCTGATCCAAAAGATGTGGGTCGCTCATGGGCTTATACCAATTTTAGTTATTACCGCTATAGATAATGATGGGGTGATAAGCGCGTTTCGTGTAAGAGATGTAAACCTAGAAGGTATTTTTTTATTGTCCAATAAAAATCCGGATATCTTTCCCCTTTTGCCTTTTGCCTCTTGCCTTTTGCCTTTTCCAGCAAAAAGTGTGTTTACAACCCAGATACAAATGCTATAGCTGAATCCTGACACAAATCACGTTTTGAGGAGACAGCCAATGATATTACTACATCAGGCAAGCACAATTATTGGTGACCGCTATCGCATTGTTGCACCCTTAGGTCAGGGTGGCTTTGGAACAACCTACGAAGCTGAAGATTTAACTAACTACAAGCGAGTAGCCCTAAAAGCCATCTCCCTGCGCGATCTAGAAAACTGGAAAGGGTTAGAACTTTTTGAAAGAGAAGCTAAAATCCTGGCCAAGCTCAACCATCATGCTATCCCCAAATACTTAGACTACTTCTACATAGACACTGCTGATGACCGTCGTTTTTACCTAATTCAAGAATTGGTTGGGGGTCAATCCTTCAGTGAGTTAGTGAAAAAGGGTTGGTATCCTAGTCAGGGGGAAATCAAGGAAATTGCTTTCCAGATTTTGGACATTCTTCAGTACCTGCATCAACTAAATCCAGCTGTGATTCACCGAGATATTAAACCACAAAACCTGATTATAACTTCCAAAGGTAAGGTGTTTTTGGTGGATTTCGGTGCTGTCAAAGATATCTATCGTAATACGTTAAGCTACGGGGAAACATTTGTTGGCACTTTTGGCTATATGCCACCAGAACAGTTTCAAGGACAAGCATTTTGTGCTTCTGATTTATATAGTCTAGGAGCAACACTATTGTTTTTGTTAACCCATCGATCTCCTGCGGATCTACCTCAGCAGCGACTAAAGATTGATTTTCGTGGTTCAGTGCAGATATCACAGCATTTTGCTGACTGGTTAGAGAAGATGCTGGAACCAGCTGTAGAAGATCGATTCCAGTCTGTGGAGGAAGCGATAGATGGCTTACGGCGAAAACAGTCAATTCGCAGTTCTTTGTCCGGTTCTATAATACCACAGCGGCAACAAACTGCTGGTAGTCGCATCATTTTGATCAAAAATAACCAAGGTTTGATAGCAAAAATTACCCCCTATGGATTGGATGAAAACTTGCTATGCGCTCTCTTGATATTCTATGTAATTCAAGTTATTAATAATTCCTGGTTTATGGATATAATTGCAACTATTACAACTATTTTTTTGGCTGTATATTTTATTAATTTCTGGATTGTTTTGCTAGTTCTATTGAAACTATTCTTTGATATTGCTGGTGAGATATATTTGGAAATTAACCGATATACCTTTAGGATAGAATGGCAGTTATTTGGTTTAAGCTGGCGACAAATTACAGGACGTACAGTAGATCTTAAATTTGTTGAAGTGGATAGTAGTGTTAATTTCCTAGGTCAAAAAACTATTACCTGTGCTATTTGGGAAGGAGCCCAACAACACAAATTTGGTTCCAAACTTAGCAATGTTGAGAAAAGATGGTTAGTTGAAGAATTGCGCGACTTTCTCGCAGTGATATAGTTTTATCCTGCCATCACCCTAATTCTTTAACTTACCCCATATTTTGGGTCACTTGTTACGAAATATAGCCAAAATGGCCAATAAACCAGAGCCAAAATGGCCAATAAACCAGAGAATATCCCTATACTATTTTATTTGTAATGTAATTGTTGCTTGTAACTAAAGGTAATTACGTACATGACAGACAAAAATCTGATCAACGGTAACAATCACCTCGATGAAACCGATAGGGGTGATTTAATCAAAGACCTGGAGGGTTTGGAGCTCCTTAACGAGAATAGTGACTACCGTGTCTATGGTGGCTTCGGTGGCTTCGGTGGCTTCGGTGGCATTTACGCCATTGCCGGCAATGGTGGAAATGGCGGCAATGGCGGCAATGGCGGCAGTATCATCAACGGTTATGGCAAGGCCGGCAATGGTGGAAATGGCGGCAATGGCGGAAATGGTGGCAATGTTATCATTGGCGGCAATGGTGGTTTTAAGGGTTTCTTTAATCCCTATAAGTGGTGGTAGCGGTTTCAAGGCTCTCTTTAATCTCTTAGGCTACCGTCATTAAGATGGCAACACTGCTCTAAATGTGGTTAACGATCTGGGGGGGGTGACATGCCAGCTAAAATCCTTAAGCTCATTGGGCTCAAAGCCTTATATACTAAGCTTTTCATGGCTCATCTCACCCCTTCAGGTTAACGACAACAGCACCCCTCAGGATTAATACTCCTGTCAGTATTAATCCTGAGGCGTGAAACACAAGTTAAAATCCTTACAGGGAGTAAGTTGCTTGAGCCAACTCCAAGGGGAATCCCGTTATATCCAAAGGGTTAGCAGGAGTGGAATTAGACACTGAATCTGTTGCGCTTCTTGATCATCTCTGCTAAGATAGATGGGGGTTAGTGCTCCCAAAAGGTGCCGGTTTGTTCGCAAGCTGAAAAGCTTGTGCTAGAAGGATAAACCGATAAAAACCTTGAAAAAGTAAGACCAATTATTTGATGGTCGGGTCTAGAGGCTGTTTGGCTTGGCCTTTAACAGTGTCTTGATGCAGCGCGGCTGCATCGCTTTTCTAATCTTAAGAATCCCTGACTATAATCTACGGGCTTTGCCTGACGTGGGGCACGTTCGATTTTTCGATTTAGTGATGGGAGTGTCAAACTTTGTTTTGACTCAGCTGTGACCCACTCACCCACTACTGTGGCACACTACCCAATCCAACTTGCTCCAACAGAGCGATAAAATCTGCTCGAATCGAGGAGTCATTGGGATTAGCAGCTTTAGCCTGGTAAAGGGCATCAAGGGCATCAAACCAAGCCCCTGCTTCGGCATAGATGATTGCTTGTTGATGCAGTAACTCAGAGGTGGAGCTGTTGGTATTTGCTGCAACTGCTGCTAGCTTTTGCTCTAATTCTGGGGGTGGTGATACCCGCTCAATCCAGCTCCTATGATAGAAAGTCCTAGATTGGTGTTTGCGATCGCATTCTAGGGTAACAAACCACTTGTATATCTTCCTGTCTTCTTCCTCCAGTCCTGGTGGGTTTGCGATCAGTTGTGGACTGTTTTCCGGAAGTTCTACGGAGATCATCCCTACCTGACCTGAGTCAATCCTTTGCTCAAATATTGTCTGGTCTTCTACTGTGTCCACCAAGGTAAATACTATTGGTACGTCTACAGGCTCGGACAAATACCATAAAAATCGAGGATGACCAGATATAGTCTGTGCAGCGACTTCCTTTGAGGGAATTAACAGGGTCACCAATTCACGGGGTAACTGCTCACACCCGCCTCGTGAACCAGACCCATTACTCTTTCGAGGAGCGCTATCGGTTGGTGGAATAAATCGTAAGCGTGAGCCCTTGGCTGAACTATTTTGGGAACTATTTTGGGAACTATTTTGGCTTTCCGATGAGTTATGATTAGAATCTGCCACCTGACCGTTGACAGATTGCAACCCTTGAGAATAGCTTGGTTTAGGGGTGAGTGTGCAAAACAGCAGTACAATTAGGATTGATGTTGTACATGCCCATGTTGTACGTCCCAATAAATTAATAATGTTAGCGGTATTTTTCATCAGTTTATTGAATTATTAAACTAGAATAGACAATTACAAGAATTAGCATTAATCCTTAGTAAAGCCTGAGTTTAAGCTTAATGGTTTCAGAGATATAATTTTTTGGTGCCATGGATTTCTAATCTCAAATCCCGCTGACTAGTTTTCCTGTGGCAGGGAAACGATCAAAGAGCTCACGGGGTGACAACAAAGCTCAAACCTAGATAGGTGTTAGGTGTTAGGTTTTAGGTATTGGGGAAAATGAGCGCATCGGTGTCATTTGTATTTCCCAGCAATTGAAGCAATTTTCACGCATACTTCGTCAATGATAGTTTTAATCAATCCATCACCCTTGACAATTTTACCATTAACCTAACCCCATTAACAAACACCCCTGTAAGATTTTAAAGAGCGCTTGTCACCCCCTGAGATCAAAGAGTTACGCAGCCATCAACACAGGGTTTTTCTAGCAGCGATTAACTAGACTTGAAATTAGACCAAATTGCCTGGAACCAGGTAAGTTTTTATACCCGAAACCCTTGAGCCAACTCAACGGTGACTAAATTAGACTTCACAGAACTTAGGAGCAATTCCTGATTACTGACTGGTATAGAGATTCTAGTTTTGCTGATATCTCCGGAGGGACAGCAGTTAACCGGATGTAAAAAATTCCCGGTTCTGCTGTTTTTTCTAAAACCTTGGCGTAGATGTCCTCACTGGGTTGGTTCACATTATCTGGATCGAGTAAGTTGAGCTTAATATTACTCAGTGGCTCAGGGATAGCAGAGATTTCGCTGCTGTTAGCACGAAGCTTAGCTCCCTTATTTGAAATCTCGACTAAACGCCCAGTGTAGACCAAATTACTGATATGCTTTCCATCTATAAAAGCATAATTAAATTGTAGCTTAGTTTTTTGGTTAACTTCGAAAAACGTTTCTTGCTGTTTGGGTAAAAATAGGTTATAATTATCCCCAATTCCACCAACTTCATAGATAGTAATTGGCTGTTTAATTCCCTTGGGTTTTACCTGTTGTTGACCGTCAATTCTTAATAATTCGCCAGTTTCTTCCAAAGTGGAAGGAGAAATCATAACTTGACCACCAGTTGTATAAGATTCGATCCGGTAAGCCAGGTTAACGGCGCTGCCAATGACACTATATTTGGTGCGTTTTTCGGAACCAATATTCCCAAGCACAACCACACCGGTATTGATACCGATGCCCATTTCCAGTTTTGGATAGCCCAACTGCTCGATTTCTTCATTGACACTAGTCATGGCTAATTGCATCGCTAGGGCACAAGCCACTGCTCTGTGGGCATCATCCTCTTGGAGGGTCAGAGCACCAAAAAGCACTAAAATCCCATCCCCCATGAACTCGTCGATAGTTCCTTGATAAGCAGTAATCACATCCGCCATGTGACCCAAATAGATGTTGAGGATTTTGACCACCTCTTGGGGATGTAACCGTTCTGAGATAGCAGTGAAGCCTCTTAAATCAGAGGTCAAGATGGTTATTTTCCGATTTTCACCCCCGAGTTTTTGTTTGTCTGGGTTCTCCAGCAAATCCGCCACCACTTGGTCAGTTAGGTAACGTCCAAAAGTGTGACGAATCTCAATAGCCGTGCTAGCAATGTAAGCTGTGATGGCAATTGCAGACCCACTTAAGGCTAACAATGGCGGTATCACCGGGAGCCACCAACCCCCCAAAAACGCTCCATAGGTACTTCCAAATAATGCCCCTGTGGCCACCACGGTAATCGCAGTTCTCCTCAAGGACAGCCCTCCGAGACCCCCAAGATAGCGCCATTTCCAAGTTAGAGTCGCACCGACGAAAGACCAGCCTACAATCCACAGGATTTCCACAGGCTCAGACCAGGTTTTGAGCAAGGGACGACCATTTTCCACAGCACTAATAATTTGGCTGACCATGTTAGCTTGGACTTCCACCCCAGTCGTTGACTCCCGCATGGTAGTGTCATTACTGTAGGCGGTGTAGAAAAAATCATGTAAACTGACCGCAGTTGCACCAATTAAAACGATGGAATCATTGATCAAGTCATCTGGAATGTTATCTTCCAGAACGTCGGTCATGGTTACCATGGGGAAGGTTCCCGCTGGTCCGCGATAGTTCAAGAAAATCTGGTAACCGCCATCATCGATTCCCACATAACCGCCATCATTGCTGGCCAAAGGGCGAAACTTGGCCTTGCCCCACTGGAAAATTCTGGGATCTTGCTGTAATGGTTCAGGAAAAAGGTTTTTTGACTCTAGATAAATCCCCGCTAGGAGCATACTAAACGAAGGTTGTACGCCATCATTGACCTTCAGAGTCAGTAAGCTGCGCCGCAGGATACCATCCATATCGTTTACAACATTATTGGCACCTACGAGACCACGTTCACTGAGAATCGGTGGAGGAGCCACGGAATTGTCAGGGTTGTCTTGATTGATTAATTCGATACCAACTAAGTTGGGTGTGCTTTCAAACACCCTGAGTAAGTCACCATGACCGGGTTCAACCGGAAAATCCCGATACAGGTCAAGACCAATGGCTGCAGGATTTTGAGCTTTTATTTTCTCCAAAACTTGGGCAAGCATCCGATCACTGATTGGCCAACGTCTAGCACGCTTTAAATCTGCCTCACTCATTGCCACAATCACAATCCGTTCATCCGTAGCTTCCTTCGGACGCCAACAAAAGTATTGGTCGAGAGCCGCTAGTTCGTAAGGCTGTAACCAGCCGAGTAGCCTGAAAGCGATCGCAATTCCAGCCACCACCGGTGTAGTAATTAGAACACCGCGCCATTCCCATAGTTGTTGTTTTAGTGGTTGCCACATCTTACAGTTTTCAATTGGGTGAGGTACAAATTTCGGGATTTTAGGGAACAGCGGATCTCGGAACAGGAAATAGGAAGTAGGGAAAAGGGAACAGGGAACAGCGGATCTCGGAACAGGCATGCTAGCAATAGGAATCCCCCCTAACCCCCCTTAGTAAGGTGCGACCCGTGGCGAATTTAATTCTTAATGGTAAGAGCGCACCTAATAGTTATGAAAAACGCTGTATTACAGTTGAACTGTCTACTAACCTCAAAAAATTCTTTCTTCTGGAAAGGGTTATTGACAATGATAGAGCTATTGGTTACAACAAGAGCATTAGTGGGTGCATCTCACTTTGGCAAAAACACTTAGCACAATAGAAGGCTAATATCATGTTATGATAGTTAGCCTGTCTTGATGCAGTCGCTCATGGTTTGTTCGCGTAGCGTCGCCAAAGGCGATA
>WTKN01000204.1 GCA_011524395.1 Moorena sp. SS36440bin_2 | reverse complement strand
GTGGGGGAGATGGGGAGATGGGGAATCAGATCACTTTTCCCTCTTGCCTCTTGCCTCTTGCCTCTTGCCTCTTGCCTCTTGTCTGTTCCCTAATATGAAAACCCCTATAGCAACCAGAATAATGTAAAAATAATCACAACCGGTTTGTCTGAAGAGTCGCGCAATTAAGTAGCAAAAAAACGGGATAAAACGAAAGGGTATTTAATATCACAAAATAGACATTGACATTTCTTTAGCGCTATAGTATAATCGAGACAATTGACACAGAGTTTTGTGACGATGCCAAGAAAAGTAGGAGTAGCAAAAAGGATATCGACTCAAATCGTCCCTGTGGTGGGGATAACCAAGTCGGTTGAAATTGAGTTGCTGTCTACTATGAAAAAGTTAGGCATTGTTAGATCTGAGTCTTACAACAAATTAGGTAGCATCAGTCACTGGAGCCTTGACTGGAAAAAGGCTATCCCGGAAGTGAAGAGCTTCAGGACTCCCGATACCTTGGGGCTACCTGCTAAGTTAATGGATTGGACTATTAATGATGTAGCGAAAGCCATTACAGCGAGCCAGGCGGCCTGTACCGATGCGGTAATCAATAAAATCTACAAACGATTTCCGGGGAAGGACAATCAAAAGACCAGAAAAGAACTTTGCAAACAGCTTAAGACCTTAGCTTTTCTGGATAATCCACTTCTTCACAGGCTTGTTAGAAAAGAGTTTAAACGAGGGCACTCTTGGGTCAAAAACCAGATAGTTTATCAACAAGTAGGTTATAACTGCAAACGACTCTCTCGTAACACTTACCAGTTAGAACTAGCTGGATTACAAAAAAGAAAAAGAAACAAAATAATTGTTAGGTCTAATCGGAAAATAAAAGGACAGATTAGATTAATCCATAATCAACTCCTGCAAAGGTTTGAAGTTCACTTCTTGGTAGATCATGGAACGGTCGTTGTGCCCGGCCACCGCCGCTCTATTGGGATAGACAAAGGATATACAGAGGCTTTCTATGACTCAGATGGTCAAGCACATGGAAAATAATTAGGGAAAGCTACTACTAAAAAATCGGTTCGCGTAGCGTGGCCTTTTGGCCATCGTATTTGTAACAAAAATCGCCAAAGAGGAAAACTCTGGGCGTTACATAAGAAGCTAAAAAAAATAGACCAGGCTAAGTCAGCTCGTATTCTTGAAAATAATCTCACCCGGAAAACATAAAATAAACGCTACAGACAAGATCAATCAGTATTAAAGGCGATCATAGGAGCCGCATCCAAATCTCTGTTTAACGGTGAGTCATTAAAAGTTTTTTCAGTTCGCGAAGCGTGGCCTTCGGCCTTAGATTTAACACGACAATTTAAAAATAAACGCCAGTCCAAAGCGGCATCCCGCAAACTTAATAGTTGGATGAAGGGTCAAATGCGGGACTCTATACAGAAATGGGCTGATTGGACTGGTTCAGTAGTGACAGAAGTTCAACCTAGCTACACGTCGCAAGTTGACTCCAGGAATGGAACCCTTCTCGGGAAAAGGACTGGGGACAATTTTACCGGATTTGATGGGGTCGTGTTACAGGCTGACCATAATGCTGCCACAAATGTCCTTAGCAGAGGTACGGATAAGGACATCACCCGGTATATGAGTAAAGCCGAGGTGCAGGCAGTATTATTGCGCCGTACTGCACGTTTCTTGTGCATGAATGGGATTGAGTCTGCTAGATGCAGTTGAGCTTGGTTGCCTTGATTGTAAACATGAGCTTTGCTCAGGCTTTCAAGCAACTCCTCATCGAGATGTGAGGAACGTCCAGACAGATGGGTGGAAGGTTTAACTCCAATTACTGCATGACCACTCCTCACTCGGACAGCAATAAATTGAACCTTGACCGTTTGATGGGGGTTTATCCTAATTAATGACGGTTTAAGAGTATCTCCTCATGGAATGGCATATAACTGATGCCCAAAGTCTGGCAATTATTGACCGTGAAATCGGCGAGCATGTCTTTTCACCAGCAGAATACGAGATTGTGCGGCGGGTGATTTATGCCACAGCCGACTTTGAGTATAAGTCTCTGATTCATTTTTCTGAGCGGGCATTACAAGCAGGAGCAGCAGCTCTAGCTGCTCGTAGCACAATTGTAGTGGATGTGCCAATGGTACAAGTAGGGATCACTCCCCACATTCAAGATACCTTTGCTAATCCAGTGTATTGCAGCATGGAAACCCTCACTCGTCCCCAAAAACAAAAGACTAAGGCAGCCTGGGGGATGCAAACCTTGGCTAGACGCTATCCAGAAGGAATTTTTGTTATTGGTCAAGCTCAGACAGCTTTGACAGTATTGGTGGAGTTGATTGAGGCAGAGGAAATTCGACCAGCCTTGGTGATTGGGGTACCTGCGGGATTTGTGGAGGTGGATGTGGCTAAATCTCGGTTGACGGATTCTTTAATTCCCCACATTCGGATTGATGGTCGTAAGGGTTCTGCGGTAGTAGCTGCTGCTATTGTTGATGGCTTAGTAGACTTGGCTTGGCAAGCCTACGGCCAGGATGATATTGATCTCTCACATGCCTAATATCAAGTCTGGTGGAATACCCATAATTAAGGAAAGGGTGGGAGGTGTGGGGAGATG
>WTKN01000317.1:16275-21438 GCA_011524395.1 Moorena sp. SS36440bin_2 | reverse complement strand
ACTCCCACTGGCGCGAGGTGTTACTATTGCTGATAGCACAACAAAAACCGAAAAAGGCGGCGAGGGCGATTCGGGTAGTTTTGACTAATAAGAGTAACTATGAGCAGTGGTTGCATCGTGATTTGTTGTTTGCTGGTAGTTGTTTGGCAGAAGATCCGAAGAATTTGCGTGGTGCTGCACCTGAGTTAGTACAAGAGATTTTGAAGCGGTTGTTTGAGTTAGAAGTCAGTAGTAAAGAGCGGGTTGGCGAGAGGGTTGATGAGCAGGTTTTTCAGATAATTTGTAGTTTATATGAAACGGATTTTCAAGGACAGGTATTGGAATTGTTAGAACAGCAATCCCATCGAATTGATGAGTGGCGATTGCTTAACTATCGATACGAGTTAGGGGAAAAGGATCAGGTAATTACAACATTTCTGGAACGACTAAAGGATGATAATTTTTATGTGCGTGTGAGGGCAGCCGATGCCTTAGGCGAATTGGGCAATAGCTCAGAAACCGTAGTCAACGCCCTCTTAGCAAGGTTTCAGGATGAGAATTCTGATGTGCGTTGGAGGGTAGCTATAGCCTTGGGCGAATTGGGCAATAGCTCAGAAACCGTAGTAAGGGCTCTAATTGCACGACTTCAGGATTCTGATGCTAGTGTGCGTGAGAGGGCAGCCGTGGCCTTAGGCAAATTGGGCAACAGGTCAGAAACTGTCGTAAGGGCTCTAATCGCACGGCTTCAGGATCCCGATGCTAGTGTGCGTGGGGGGGCAGCCTATGGCTTAGGCAAATTGGGTAATAGTTCAGAAACCGTTGTAAACGCCCTCCTAGCAAGGCTTCAGGATCCCGATGCTGGTGTACGTGGGGGGGCAGCCGATGCCTTGAGCAGATTGGGTAATAGCTCAGAAACCATAGTCAACGCCCTCCTAGCACAGCTTCAGGATCCCGATGTTGGTGTGCGTCGGTGGACAGCCTTGGCCTTAGGCAAATTGGGCAACAGTTCAGAAACCGTAGTCAAGGTCGTCCTAGCACAGCTTCAGGATGATGATTCTCGTGTACGTCGGTGGGCAGCCATAGCCTTGGGTAAATTAGGCAACAGCTCAGAACCGGTAGTCAACGCCCTCTTACCAAGGCTTCAGGATGAGCATTATCGTGTGCGTCGGTGGGCAAGCGAAGCCTTAGGTCAATTGGGCAAAACATCTAATCATATTCTCCCTACTGTAATTGAATGGATTGAACAACACCAAGATTCAGACTATGTGGGCAGAGGTATTGATGTGCTGTGGGATTTAGTTGTAGGTGAGGAATAGAGAATAGCGCTCTGTGTTATAGTTTTTAAGGCTAATAATCTAATCAGATAAAACTTACTAAGTTTAGTTGCTTTTGCCCCCCTAACCCCCCAATACTGGGGGGAACAGATTCACGAAAGTCCCCCGAGCGAGCAATCCCTCGCTCGGGGGATTTAGGGGGCAATACTTAAGTTCTGTCACAAACACTGAAGCGATCGCAATCCCCTCACGACCATGGAACAGTTGCTATCCCTGGAACATGCCCTTAAACATTTCTTTGGTCACGACTGTTTCCGTCCAGGACAGCGACAGATTATTGAAGAGGCGCTACAAAATCAGGATTTACTGATTATCATGCCCACTGGGGGTGGTAAATCCTTGTGCTATCAACTACCAGCTCTCCTCAAACCGGGCTTAACCGTTGTGGTATCTCCTCTGATTTCCTTGATGCAAGACCAAGTGACGTCTTTGGAAGATAATGGCATTGGGGCTACCTTTATCAATAGCACCTTGAGCTTCCAACAAATGCGATCGCGGGAAGCGGCCATCCTTCAGGGTCAGATAAAATTACTCTACGTATCACCAGAACGGTTACTCGCAGAACAGTTTATCCCATTTTTGGACAGAGTGCGATCGCAAATCGGTATTCCCACCTTTGCCATTGATGAAGCGCACTGTGTCTCACAATGGGGGCATGATTTCCGCCCAGAATACCGGCAATTAAAACTATTACGTCACCGCTATCCTAATAGCTCAGTGCTGGCACTGACCGCTACTGCTACTAATCGAGTCCAACAGGACATTATCCAACAACTGGAATTACGACAGCCTAAGGTTCACATCGCCAGTTTCAACCGTCCTAACCTTTACTACGAGGTTCAACCAAAACAACGGCAAAGCTATAAACAGTTATTACAACAGATCCGTTCTCACCAAGGTTCAGGTATTGTGTACTGTACGAGCCGCCGTTCCGTAGACGAAGTGGCTTTCCGGTTACAGAATGATGGCATTTCTGCCCTACCTTACCATGGCGGAATGACGGATAAAGCTAGGGCAACCAATCAAAATCGCTTTATCCGAGATGATGTGCGAGTAATCGTAGCTACCGTAGCCTTTGGCATGGGAATTAATAAGCCCGATGTACGCTTTGTGATTCACTACGATTTACCTCGTAACCTAGAAAGTTATTACCAGGAATCGGGACGAGCAGGACGGGATGGGGAACCAGCCACATGTACCGTTTTATTCAGCGCTAGTGATATCTCAAAACTTCATTATCTGATTGATCAAAAGCCCGATCCCAAAGAACAACGGATTGCTTATCAACAGTTAAATCAGATTGTTGACTACGCAGAAGGCACAGATTGTCGCCGCCGGATTTTGTTGGGCTACTTTGGTGAGCGGTTTCCAGGGAATTGTGAGAAATGTGATAACTGTTGCTATCCTAAGCCAGTAGAAGATTGGACGATTGAAGCTCAAAAATTCCTCTCTTGTGTAGCCCGGTGTCGCGAACGGTTTGGCATGAACCACATTATTCAGGTGTTGCGGGGCTCAAAAAGTAAAAAAATTGAGCAATATGGCCATCACTTACTCTCTACTTATGGTATTGGTAAAGATAAAACTGCAGAAGCTTGGAAAATTCTAGTGCGATCGCTTTTGCACCAGGGATTAGTAGACCAAACCACCGATGGCTACTCTGTGCTGAAGCTCAATAAACTAAGTTGGGAAATCCTGCGCAAACAACGTTCTGTTTATGTTTCTATTCCCCAGTCATCTGTAGAAAAAGCCTTAGGGGAAATTAACCCCAGAGCAGCTGAAGCGGAGCTGCTGCTAGATAAATTACGGAAACTAAGGAAACAGCTAGCTGACCGGCAATCGATTCCGCCCTATGTAGTGTTTGCTGATTCCACACTGAAACTAATGGCACAGCTGAAACCCAAAACCTTAGAGCACTTTGGGAAACTTTCTGGTGTGACTCAGTATAAAGTAACCCAGTATGGCGAGCAATTTGTTTCAGAAATTCGGGCATTTTGTCAAGAGCAGAAACTACCAGAACCCCTGCCCTCCAGTACCTATATGAAAACGCTGCAATTCTATCAACAAGGGTTAAGTGTAGACGAAATTGCTCAACAACGAGGGTATACTACCAGGACTATAATAGATCATTTGAGCCAATTAATTGAAATGAATCAGCCAGTGGATTTAAAGCAACTGGTACCATTGGAACGCCATGAGCCAATTATCAAAGCAATTGAGAAAGTGGGTGATCAGTATCTGAGAAAAGTACGCGAATATTTAGGAGAAAGTTACTCCTACGAAGACATTCAACTAGTCCGTGCTTGGTGGCGACGAGAACAACAGTAATCGATATATACCATTTCTCGCACCTTATCAAGGGGGGGATCTGATTCGGTTAAAACCATCTTAAAATATTGCCTTTTGCCTTAAAAGGATAAGCTTTGTAGCTCACCAAAATAATAATTGCTATATTTATTGCTATCCGCAGCACTATAGATGATTATGAAATGATCGCACAATGCCATCCTGTGCTTTGGGTATACCCTTAGATGTTACTGGTGGATCAGATCCTCAATTTTGAAGTCTAAGATATCACACAAGGCTTTGGTCTGTTCTGGATAGAGCTTAGGCTTATGCCGATCCGCCTCCCAGTTAATCACTGTAGATTCTACCACAGCACAGGCTCTAGCAACTTGTATGCGGGTTAAACCTAGACTTTCACGGCGTTCTCGTAGTTTTTTTCCTAGGGACATTACCTTCTCCGGTTGTCTTGTAGCAGTAGTTTACCTAAATTTATTTGACTATTTATAGTTTATATTATATAATAGGGTTTTGTGCAATAGGGCAGGTAAATTAATCTCTATAGTTTAAATTAGGATCATCAATGTAGGTGGGAAGTCTGGGGAGGATAGGGAGATAGGGAGATGGGGAGATAGGGAGATAGGGAGATACGGAGATGAAATTATTGTTGAGCGGTGTCACGGTTAAGAATTGGAATCACCAAACAAATAAAAATTCCCGCTCTTACCAAAAAATCTGGGTCATTAGCCACGTCCTGCCAGGACGGCTTTGTGTTAAGATAAAGACATAACCAAAAAAATAGTATCCTAGATGAACATGATCAAAGAATAAGTAGACAGTGTAAAAAATCTGTTTTGAGATAAGCAGGTTGCACAATCAAGTCTAACGATTTGGAAGTCTATGAAAGTCTAAGATCCCTAAAAAAATGTTTATCTTAATGTGTTAACTAGTGTAGGTACGGTGGGGCACACCGAAACCTAGGTCATAGACCAAATACGCTTGTGGAGAGGAGACCTCTACTGTTCTTGGTTCCGGCCTGGAATAGCAAGTCACCTCGTTGAAGCAAGAATCCCCGCGTCTTTAGACCGGGGAGTGTCAATGAACAGCGTATCGCTTTGGAAGAACTGCTGGAGGATAGTCCTAGTTTAAAAGGGTTTTTGCCAGAGGTCTTTGAGCAATGTTATCAGAAGGCTCGGATTAAGGCAGCCCAGGAAACTGGGATTAAGTTGAGTACTTTTCCTTCTCAGTGTTCTTTTGGTCAGGAGGAGGTTTTGGAAGCTGGTTTTTTCCCAGAAGTGTTGAATAAGGAATAGAGAATAAGGAATAGAGAATAGGGAGTAGCGATGTAGTGGCTACTCCCTATTCTCTAAAACCCAGGAAAAAAGCACCGTAATGAATAGAAAACTCGAATACTTTAACTAACTAGTTAATATCTAAGGAAGTGCCTGCATCTTTGCTGTCACCAACAGGTCCCTTGCCATCTTTGGGTGGATTGTAATTTTTTAATGTATTCATACTCATGAAGGAAGTGCCTGCATCTTTGGTGCCACGGGGTGGTCCGTCTCCATCA
>WTKN01000317.1:0-16175 GCA_011524395.1 Moorena sp. SS36440bin_2 | reverse complement strand
TGGATCGTAATTGTTTAATGTATTCACACTCATGAAGGAAGTGCCTGCATCTTTGGTGCCACGGGGTGGTCCGTCTCCATCATTCGGTGGATCGTAATTGTTTAATGTATTCACACTCATGAAGGAAGTGCCTGCATCTTTGCTATCACCGACCGGTCCGTTGCCATCATTGGGTGGGGTGAAAGCATTTACCATCGATAGATGTGATAGTTGTAGTTGTTTTGATGCTGATATTGGTAACAGTTGTGGGTTAGTAAACTCAGGATTTTCATGGATTAGCTGGTTCAATTTCCAGAGTGAGCCACCAGCGTTTCCAGTTTTACCTGGAGGGCCGTCTCCATCATTGGGTGGTGTGTAATTCATTACTATCAGTACTTGTGATGATTCTGATAGTTGTTGGGAGTCTTGGGATGATGATTGCTGGTCAATCGGCTCAGAATTACTATGATTTGCTTGCTCGAATCCCTTCAGTATCGTTGCTGCAAATTGTTGCAAGCGCTGTCTGATGTTGAGAGTGAAGGAAATTACTGTTGTCCAAAGCTGCTTTAGCAAATTAATCATTTCAAAATACACCTGTTGTAGAACTTGGCTAAACACTGACCCAGATGGCGTTTTACATTGATACTTGTTACAGCGCCTTTCAAGCCAACTTTTCGCAGATGATCAGAAAAAATTTTTTGACGGAGCAAAATTTGCTCAGCTTGTATAGTTTTCTTGGTGTTTGAGATTAGATCCGGATCCTTTTGACTTGTGAACGATTACCCTTAGGAAAAGGCAAGAGCCAAGAGGCACGAGGTAAGACGGGAAAGATATCCGGAGTTTTATTGGAGAATAAAAAAAGACCATACAGGTTTACATCTCATTTAGAAACCCTATACCATATTTCAATTGGGTGAGGTACGTGGGCCATGGGGGGCGCTTTCGGAGCAGGGAACTTCGGATCTGGGAAGAGATTTCGTATTGCAATTTGTAGTACGAAAAACACAAAGCGATCGCTTTATAATATCGAGCGATCGCTAAATGCTATTGAGTACAAATTCTCAGGCTTCTCAACAAAAGAATGTGGTAAGGGGAAACTCCACCATCCTCAATAGGTGCTTGTTATATCATGTTTTAATTGGTATTAAACTGGACTTGATATAAGTTGGAATTGATTGAGATTTTCCGGGAGAGGCGATCGCTCCTTGAGAGGATAATTTTGTTCCTTAATCAGACGCTGTAGTCGGGTAACTCGCTTACCCGGAGATGGGTGGCTTGATAAAAAATCCCAGGAAGCTCCTGGTTTTTGACTCATTCTCACAAAAAAATCTGTTGCGCCAGCGACATGACCATAAGTTTGCTGCAACAACCTCAAGCCAAACTCATCGGCCTCTTGTTCCTGGGACTGGGAAAATTTTGACTTAGAGAGTGTTGCCAATCCGGAAATAGCCAAAGATTCTAGGGCTCCTACATCACCAACAAAATAAGCGATCGCTGTCCGCACCAGCAATGTTCGTCCCAAACTCCGCAGATGATCTCGGTGAGCAAAATGACCCAATTCATGTCCTAATACCATCATCAACTCATTTTCTGACTCGACCTGTTTCAAAAAACCGGCGTAAACCACAATCACATCCCCCGGTAGTGCTAAAGCATTTACTGTGTCCTCTGGGAGATAAAGCACCCGGTAATCTCGTTGTTTAGATTGCTCCGGGGGTAGTTGTTTTTCCAATCGCGCCAATAATTGATTGAGGGTATCTTGAGTTGGTGATGGTTGAGCCTGCTGCTCATAAACCGGAAGGATTACAGCTCCCAGCTTTTGCTCCACACTAGGAGGAATTAGCCCAATTAGACTGTTGATGAGCAAGTTCAACAGCCAAAAAACCCCCACAATAAAACTAATAAATAGCCCCAATAAAATCAGTAGTTGGCGGTTACTTGGTGGTGGGTTGCGACTCTGAGGTATATCTGGAGAAGGCATAATTAGTGATTAGGGATTAGTGATTAGGGATTAATTACTCTTAGTTGGACGGAAAGGATTTAAAAAATTAATTAACCCATAAAGCTCACGAGATTGAATCCATAAGCGTCCTTTACCACTGAAACGACAGACTAACCCTTCTCCACCCAAAACACCAGTTTTAAGACCTCGAAATGATAAACCACCCAGCACCTCAACCTGGTAATTGAGAGTATCTTCAAACGCCACGATATAGCCAGTGTCTACTACATAGTCACCCGCCACTGGAATTTCTACAATTCCCCCATAAGAACTAAACCAAAAATCCCCTTGGCCTGTAGCTCTAATCAGGAACAAAGACTCGCCACTGCAGAAGCCTTTAAAGCCTTGAAATTGCGTGTCAATTTCTATTTCTGGACTACAGGCAACAAATCCTGAAGACTGTACCATTAAACCCTGGTTTTTCAGGTAATAATGCTGAATATCTCCAGGCACTCCTGGCGAGACATAAATTTGTCCCGGTTCTTTTTCAGCAGTAAACTCACTAACAAAAAATGATTCACCACTTACCATCCGACCCAGTCCTTTAATCAAGCCACCTCGTACTTTGGACTTCATCGAGATAGTTGAGTCCATTGCTGCCATTGCTCCTGATTCAATTAAGACTGTTTGGTCTGCCTTTAAGTTTATAATCAAAGAGGCATAAGCGGGATAATTTTCAATGTTGTAGTCAATTTTATTCATGACTTATATGAACTATATATTTTTATTTATTCCTGTTTTATTTAGCAATAACTAATATAAATTGATGCTAAATACTACTGTGTAAATAGTTATGAATTATCGGAAATTAACTCTACTCCCTACTCCCTACTCCAACCAACAATCTTGATTTCCGTCCAGGTACTTATCGTGGTGGTAGTTTAGAACCAACTTGCCAACCAAAAGCACCAGGATTGTGGGTTTGACAATAGACTTTACCCTGCCCTTTAAATCGGCAAACCAGTCCTTCTCCACCTATAAAAGCACCAATCCAACTAGAGCCAGGTTTAGTAATCTCAAAGTTCAGGCTTTTCTCAAAGGCAACAATATGACCGGTGTCAACGATATACTCACCTTCCACTGGAACTTCATAAATTGCCCCAAATGAGTTCAGCAATACAGAACCATAACCACTAATAGTCAACCAAAAAATTGATTCGCCAGAAAACAGGGACTTAAAACCTTGAAAGCCTAAATCAATATCAACACCTGATTCACTGGCAAGATAAGAAGTCGCCTGCACTACCAACTCCTGACCATTCATTTGATAAACTAAAATATCACCTATGAATTTGGGCGCTAGGAAGATTTCGCCACCAGCAACAGGAGAGCGGAAAACGCTTAAAAACAGTGATTCACCACCTACCAAACGTTTTAATCCACCAAAAATACCACCTTCTTTACCTTGTCGTAAAGTAGTGCTGGCATTGATGTAGCCACTCATGGCAATCATACAGCCTGCTTCTGCCACGAATTCTTGATTTTCATCCAGAACAACGCGAGCGATCGCACTATCTGGTTGATTTAATAGTTCTATTTCCATTTTTATAACGAAATTTAGCAAGGATAGTGGTAAAGATGTAGTGGTTTGGCTACGGTATAGTCAAGGGTTAGGGAGCTAAAATCACGAATTGTGTACCACTACCATTTTCTGGCAGGCAGGATGCCCACCCAACTCTTATTAATTCCTTTCTTGATGCAACGCGCACTAAACCTTAGGACGTAAATACTTGACTAAACCATCAACACTACGAGACTGTAGATAAATCTCACCCCGACCCCTGAGCCGATTAACAAAGCCTTCTCCAGAAGTGACAGAGCCCAACAAGCCTCCAGCTAAGCCAATATTCATCCGAATTCCTGGTTCATAGGCCACTAAATGACCAGTATCAACAATAAATTCCCCATTAATGTGCTTGCGAGTAAGACCACCATAAGCACCAAAGAAAACTGTGCCGTTACCACTGACTTTCAGTTTAAAGAGTCCCTCACCAGAGAACCAACTCTTAAAACCTGCCCACCGAACACCGACCTTAACCCCAGTAGTATGGCAAATATAAGCACCGGGTTGAAAACAGAGACTGCGTTCTGCTAATTCCACACCAGCAATATCGCCAATTATGGACTGAGTGAGAACTAGGTTCAATGGTTGCTGAGTCTGATTACTAAAGGTATTGACTAATAAAGACTCTCCACCAAAGAATTTCTTGAGCAAGCCAGAGAAGAAGCCACCAGAAAATTGAGTTTTGATGGTAAGCTTAGCATCCATACTAGTCATTGCCCCTGGCTCAGCAGTGATACTCTCACCAGGATCGAGAGTGACAAAAATTGCTGCAAAGGCGGGCTTGTAGCGAATTTCATATTTCACTGTCAGATCTCCCGTTGCTGAGTGATAGGAATATTACTACTATTATTGTGGCAGAAAATTTTCTGCTGTCCAGATTTCTTTAAGAAATTTCAGCAAACTATTTATTGCCATTAATTTATAATAAGTTCCATTTTAGTAGCTCACATTATCTTCCTAATCAAGGAAAACTTAAAAATAGCATTAATCCACTACCGAATCTTGATAAGCTCCACAATGTTTACAGTATGGTAAATATTTGTAAGTCATATTGTGACAACTTTGGCATTCAACATATTGATAATAACCGCAGTGGGGACAGTAGTGATCATCGAGTTTAATTTTCCTGGCACAATTGATGCACTGTAATTTTTTTACTCTGTTAGCTGCCTGAATTTTAGGATTAAATACAATTTTTTGAAAAAACTTGATAATTCCAAAACCAATCAATGGAATCAACAAGATATAAACATAACTGACCAGGAAAATTAAGCTGCCGACAATTGCACTAATGATATCAAATATAAATTCAAATATAGCGTCAAATTGAAGGAAATCAAATATTTTAACGATTAGTGGTATCAAAAATATGACCAGCAAATGCCAGCTCATTAGCGCGATCAGTCCATATCCTCTTCGTTGAGTAAATTTATGAACTGATAGGGCGATGAAAATCAACGGCAGGAGAAAGACGGATTGAAAAGCAAATTGGACACTCGGATACCATAAAGATGCCTGTTGATATTTTTTGCGGATTGTATTAAATTTACCCTCATCGTTAATAAAAGCTAGAAAACTAACACTTTCCGGTCTGGAGATAATTTCCTTTTTAAGATTATCAATTTCCTGTTGAAGTCTAGAAATATTACGATTATTTCGTTCTAACTCTTGTTTGGCTTTTTCAGCACTGACTTGATTAATTGATCGCTCACGAGATTGACCAGCAATTTTTTCTAATAGTGTGGAATCATATTGTTCACGAATGGTGTTATTAGATCGTCTAAGGTTACTTATTTTTGAGTCTTTCTGGTTAATAGTTATTTGAGCTTGCTCGTTTTGAGGATTTTTAATCTTATCTTTGTGCTCTCCATACGTCAAACAGGTTGTAAAAACTTTACCCAGATGTCTTTCTTCAGCTTGTTGATAGGATTGTTTAAAAGTAGTTGATACTAGTGAATTGCTAATAATTTTATAATCTTTATCTTGATCAGTTTGGGTACGGTAATTGTTCCACTCGTAATAACATGGATAAGTCTGAGCAGGAGTCATCGGCCATGTGCTAATATCATTCAGGCCTGTAAACACATTGATTAAGATAAAAATATCAATCACCACAATCACAATCAAACTCAGTTTATTCACTGGTTCGTTGCTGATTGTCCTGGACTTCCTAAAAAAATTACTAAAAAATTGACGTATAAGACGGGATATTCTTGCCATAATATTCAGTTTTTACAAAAATTGGTTTCTCCAGCAATTTTTAATTGCTATAAAGAATTATAGGACTTTTATACAAAAATTGCTAAAAATATACCATCCAAAGCTAATGAAGTGATTGATCCGATTTTTTTCTGGTAAACCAGTACAATTCCGCTAGTTGCTACCAATGCTAAGGCTGATGGCACCAGAGGTACCCATACTCCTAGAATAAATAGACCAAAGCATAGGAGATATAAACCCCCTGTCGCTGTGATGGTAGCGAGTCCCCAATACAGTATTAGTCCACAACGGCAAGCAATAGTACCACCAATGATTGACCAACCCCAAACCCAGAACAGGTCTGCCCAGGGCGACCACACCGATAATAATGGACGCTCACCGAGGCCAGCACTGATCATCTGACTGACCATCTGAGCCTGAAGAATTACCCCTGGCATTTCTTGGTAAGGCCACTGCAGGGCACTGTAGGGGGTAAGATGGTAATCTTTGGCAATCCTTGCAGTTATTCCGATCAGGACTATTTTGTCTTTGACCCACTCTGGTTTGACCTTACCCTCTAGTAGCTCTGTGACAGTGACTCGTCGGGCGACAGTTTCTCGGTAATTGAGTAAGACCTGGAACCCCCGATGATCACGATTGTGATAACCCCCAGCATTAGCTGACAACTCTTTGAAGACAGTCTTACCCAAGCCTATTTTATTCATAGCAATGGTTTTTGCTTTGATTCGGTCTTGGCCTAAGTAATGTAATGCGACCCTAGCACTGAAGGAGTGGTCGGTGGCACAGGGGTCATCGTGGTAGGGATGCATAAATACAAGATGCCTACGGATAATGCCATCAGGGTCAACCATGATATTGCTATAACCAAGGCGGGATTCTGGCACCCCAGAGGGAGGTTTGACGCCTGAGTTTTCCGGGTTATTAGCTTCCCTAGCGCTACAAAGAGCAATGAATTTCTGATTTTGCTGTAACTGACGGCTCAATGCCTGGTGACCAGGTTCTCTAGGACGTTCGCGAAAGATGTCTAAGCCAATCACTCGCGGTTGATCAGACTCTAGCTTGTCTAGGACTTGGGCTAGGGTTTGATCTGGGAGGGGATAGCCATAGCGCTTGATCTCGGCATCTGTGGCTTCAACCACCAGCAAACGGGAGTCTACCCCTGGATTAGGTCGCAGCCGCATCAGTTGGTCAAAGGCCTTTAGTTCCCAAAGCTGCAGCATTCCCAGCTGCCGGATCACCATGACTAAAATAGTAACCACCACAGTTACGATCAGGGCTGATTGGAGCAGGTGGCGCTGGTGATTGCCACGCAACTGTTGCCAGGTTGGGGGTATGGCAGCGGGATTTTGACAAATCACTGGCAACCAACTGGCACAGGGACATTGGTCTTCTAAACCTTGCAGTTTTTTCCGGGCTTCTTGCACTGCCAGATACAAGGACTTACCACTAGCAAAGGCTTTGAGAAAATATTTTAAAAACTGCTGTGCGACAAGGTCGGGTACGGGCTCCCGCATAATAATCATGTGCGGAATATGCAGCTGTTCTAGCTCATTGGCTAATCCTAAACCATCACAGGAATTAAAAATTGCTAGGGACAATCCCCTTTCTATGGCTTTTTTGAGGGCTTCTCTGAGTTCGTCAATGCTTAAGCTATCGGTCTGATTGATATGAATCCGACCCCTTCCTGCTTCGGTTTCACTATGACCTGCAAAAAACAGAATATCCCAAGGTTGCTCCCACAGGGCTTCGTTGAGCTTCTGCCGTGGTTCTTCTACGAGGAAGGTAACCTCTGCAAAGGGTAAATTCTCTAGTAATTGTCGGTCTTGTTGGATATTAATCCCTTCGCTATTGCCCAGAATCGCTAGAATTCTAACCTTGTGTCGATCACGGCTTTGGTGCGATTTGCTTGGTTGTTGATACTCTGGAGTACTTAGGGCAATTTCTGCTTGCTGGTAACGCTCTAAAAATTCCCACTGATGCCAAGGAAGCTGCCTGAGCTGGGGATTTTTCGTACGAATTAGCACCCGGACTTCTTCGGTAGTGCCCACTTTCTCTAGCCACTTTTCCCGCAGTGGGCTAAATAATTCTGACTTCAGCCACCGATTTAAGCGATCGCATAATCCCTGACTATGCTTTTCGATGGAACCACCGATTGCCACTCGTTTAATTTTAATTGCTCGTAAAGAGCTCCCCAGACTGCGATAGCTTGACTGCCACTCGTGATAGTGGTTAACGATGTTGGGGGCTGCAGGCAATCTGCCAGTAAGTTCTGTTTCAGGACGTTCGCCTTCTGAGCCAATTTCCAGAGTGACCCGAAAACCTTCCTGAAAATCCCCATCCAGCTTAAGAGTTACTAGCTTTGCCATTGGCTTAGTTTTTTAACGGTTGACGGTTGACGGTTGACAGTCAACCGTCAAAAATAAGCTTTTTTCCTGATGTTATTCTTAGTTATAACGCGTATAGAATAGGGAACTTCGGAATAGGGAATTCAGATCACAAACTCTTCGATCACACTGGCATTATCCAGAGCAACCTTGACACTGAAACGGTCTCCGGCTTCGCAACTAAAATCCAATTGAATGGATTGATCCTGGTTTCGGGCTTGGGCATTGATCAGCATTTCTTGCTCCTCATCTAGCAAAAGCAACTGCAAATTGGGGGGTAGATAGGTTTGACCATTGATAGGATTGAGTTGTAGCATAACATTCAGGGTCGTTTCGGATTCTGGGGTCAGTGCTACAACCAGAGCCACCCCTTGATTAGGTTTGCCCCATTCAATCTGTTTACATCGCCTAATGCTCTGATCAGACTTGCTTCTAAAGGCGAAAGCTGGCTGAGCACCTTGGTTACCTAAAAGGGTTTCCACACTCTGCCAACCTGCTTCAAAGATATGCTCTAACCATTGACTGAGTTGTGTCATAGGTTGGAATTGATCGAGGTAGGCTGGTAAATCTTTTAGGATACGCAATTGCTGGATGACTAATTCACCGGTTTCCGAGGTTGGGGAAAATCCCAACAGCGTGGCTTCAGTATGGTCTTGATCAATCTCAACGACTATATAGCCAATCCGGTTAAATCTAACCTCCTGGGGAATGGGACAAGTCAAATCACCAGGTTTGACAGGCCGACATTCCAAACGCCCCAAACCGGTTACCCTCAGGTCAGCCACATTGTCAGCCAAGCGCACTACTGAATTCCAGCTATCCCCTACGGTTAGGTCAGTGGGAATACCCAAGATCCGTAAATAGTTATTCACCGCAGATACCGCCAGAGTGTTGAGATAGACTTGTTCAGCCTTTTGGTTGGTGGGTTGGTAGTCAGCAAACTGCTGGGCTCTCTCTAAGGCCGACTGGGTAATCGGCATTGGGATTGACCAATCTGCTAGCATGTTGGCGTTGTGTATCATGATTTTTTCCTAGGTTGGGGCTTTGTGCTGCTTTTCGAGCGACAAATCTTTGACTCTTCTTCTATATATCCCTCGCATACACCGAATTTTCTCAACAGGGGTAAGCATTTACGGTTATAGAATTTGGGCAAATCTTTAGCTTCTGGCGGAGTTAGTTGAAATTCTGCTGCAATCGTTTTCCAAGGCTGATCAGGAGGGAGTCGCCGCTCGATTAGGACTTGGGCATTAATCTCAGGGCGTTTCCTAAAGCAAGTCTGACGTAACACTCCGTCTGGGTCTGTCTTAACCCAATCCAAGGTTTTTTGCCATATTTTCATAACTGGCTGTAGATCAGGAGCAGCTGGTACCCTATCTACAGGGTCAATAGTTTTACCTTCCTCTGTGCTTAGGCCAGTAATTTGCCGCTTCTGTTGCCTATAGCCAGCATCTCGAAATCGTCTCAGTCGCTTTTTTAGTTCATCGTCGAGCCAAGTAATCACACCTTTAATAGTCGGGTCATACTCTTCAGGATGCCCACAGCAATATTCCCACATCTCTTGGAGAGCGTCATTATAGTATGGGGTATATTCTTTCCAAAGCTTGCGGGATTTCATCACTAATAAATGTATCTGGCTCAGTTTTTGCCGACGTTCCAGACTTAATGGTGGATGATTACATGCTTCATCTATCAGCTGACGGAGTATTCGATCTAGATTTTTCATCGGTAATGTCCCTGTTGTAAATGCGATCGCATAGCGTGGCCAAAGGCCAATCGCGTGACTCGCGTAGCGGCTCGTACCGAGCATCGCGTTTGGCGTGGCCAATCGCGTGACTCGCGTAGCGGCTCGTACCGAGCATCGCGTTTAGCGTGGCCGTAGGCCAATCGCTTAGCGTGACCTACGGTCAATCCCGTTTAGTACGCATTAGTCTATCCATAGCGCTTATCACGTTAGTTGTTAGTAGTTAGTTAATTTTTGGTAGATGCTCAAACTAACCACTAACCTCTACTCCCGATCAAAAGTGCTACAGAGGGCAGCCCGAAGACTGGACTCAATATTTACCATCCCTAGACATCTTAGGCATCAATGTTGGGGAATGGCAAAAGTTACCCAGTATTTATTTACACGAGTGATCGGGGGGTTTTTCGCAAAAAAGCCCAAAAAAATTTTTTGTCCGATTTTTTTGCGAAAAGTTTGGTTGACAGGCGCTGTAACAAATAACTAAGCCAAGTGCGATTCAATAGCTGCGACCCGTGGCGAATTTAATTCTTAATGGGTCAAAAGCACCCACCATTACAGTTTAAATCCAGTTAGTCGCTCAACAGACTATGTATACTCTGACCAACACTCTAGAAAAATCCGCTCCTCAGGTGCAACAGTTAGACAATGGTCTACTGCAAGGAGTACTAGAAGGTTTTATTGACGGTGTTTTAATTCTGAATACACAAGGAGAGTTGGTTCATACCAATGAAACCGCTCGTGTTTTTTGTGAGCAACTTACACCGAGCAGCAAACATCTTAAGGTGGTGCCTCAAGAAATCTGGCGTGTCTGCGAAGCCTTGAAAGACAGTGATGAATTCTATCCCCATCAATCTGTAATTATAGATTCAGAGATTACTACAAGTAACTCCACAAGGTTGCGGATTCGGGCTAGATGGCTCAACCTGAGAATATCTGAGCAGCCTTATATTTTAGTTACCCTCGAAGACCAACGTCAATCCATACATAGTATAGCCCTAGCTGAAGTTCAGAAATATGGCTTAACTGCCCGTGAGGCAGACGTCTGGTTACTGCGTCGAGTCAATTACTCCTACAAAGAGATTGCTGCGGAACTGTTTGTTACTCTCAATACGGTGAAGAAGCACATGAAAAATATTCGTGCCAAGCAGCAAATGGCAACGATGATGGAAGAAATGGCTGCTTAGGCCGATAATTAGCCATTTGGAAGACAGACATTCTTCGTGACAACTGATAAAATGCCCTGCCCACGGGCATTTTTTTGTATAGCGCGTTCGCGTAGCGTGGTCAACGGCCAATCGCTCTCTTAGGTTTCCAAATGAGATGTAAATCTAAGAGGTATTTTTTTATTGTCAAATAACACTCCGAATCTCTTTACCATCTTGACTTTTGCCTCTTTTATGCCAACCAATTTATGCAATACGTGTGTTTACAAATCATATAAAAACAGGCTGATTGAAATTGTCATAGTAATTGGTTAAACAAAATTATTTCCCTGTTACCTGTTGCCTGTTGCCTGTTGCCTGTTGCCTGTTGCCTATTCCCGATTCCCTACTCCCGATTCCCGATTCCCTACTCCCTACTCCCGATTCCCTAAAGATTTTGCCCCAAAAAATTTTTTCTGATTGTTTTGCGAAAAGTTTGGTTCACAGCCGCTGTAACAAGTAGCCAATAAAATGGCAAGGTGGTGACACCGATAATCCTCTCCTGTTTTAGTTTTTTGATTAACTGTTGGGACACTGTCCCAGGTTAATAGGAAAGCGTTACGCCCCATATGGGGCGTTTTTTTTTAGCTAGATCCCAACCATTCAATCAGTTACCCACTTAGCCAATTCATCTAGAGTAACTTTCAGCAGGTCACACAATACCTTGAGCTGATTTGGGTACAGTTTGGGGATATGCCTGCCCGCTTCCCAATTTTGCACCGTGGTAACAGTTACGCCCAATTCATGAGCGATTTCCCGCTGGGTGATATTTAGGGATTCTCGTCTTTTTTTAAGGTTTTCCCCTAAATTAGTCATTACTGTCCTATTTAAAAGTTAACATAATTAAGTTGACTGAGCTATAGGTTACCCTTAATCTCACTAGAGACTATCTTACATAAGCTGGTCTTCATTTGAATTCCATGGTTCTGACAGCAGGGAAGCAGAGGAGCAGGGGAGAGGGTTTAACGTTTTTTTTCTAGATGAAATCGATCTGTAGCGGTAATTTCCAGAATTAGTATCGCGCTGATCATAGTTATGAGGTACATTCAATGGTTCCATCGGCCACTCCCGAATCCCATTAACCCAAGACCAAAGTACCTTACCGAATTTATCACTGCTATAGAAGACAAACCATTAGTCAAAATTTGCCAACCTGGCAACACACCCAGTTGGAATTTGGTTTTGATGGAAACTAAAGATACATCACAAAAAAAATAGTCCTCATTAACATAGAAAAATTAGTCTACTATCGGCAAAAGTTGTAGAGTTTTTGTTGACAAAAATTTATTTATAAAATTCATCAATTAATTAAGATATATCATGGAAGATATCAAAACTATTTCTAAAGAGGAACTAGAGGAACTAAAAGAAGTTCCCTCATCACTGCTCAATACTAACGTTGAAAGCAGCCAAACTTCAAGACTGCTCTATACTAACGTCGAAACCAGTAACAGTTCAACTACGACTCTTCAAATCACCTCAGAAAATATCTCAGGGGTAGTTTCCGAGTCCTATTCCGATGAATTGTCGAAACGTTTATCTATATTTCCAAACCCCTTTAACCTGATTCTCGGTACTCCCAGTTCTGAGTTTCTGCGTGGCACTAACTATAACGATATTATTTTAGGTCGCGGGGGCAATGACATTATTCTTGGTCTCGGTGGCAATGACTTTCTGTTTGGGGAAGATGGACAGGATGTTGTTGTCGGTGGTTCTGGTAACGATTTTATATCTGGTGGCAATGGTAAAGACTTTCTATTTGGTGGTTCCGGTAACGATACCCTTGATGGTGGGAATGGTGATGATTTTCTGTCTGGGGGAACTGGATTTAACCTCTTCCTCGGCAGTACAGGCAATGACACTCTCAACGGACAAGATGGCAGAGATACGGTAGATTACACTGGTCTGGGTCGAGCCATTACCCTTTTACCCACGGGAATTGTTAACAAAAATGGTCTTGGCAAGGATGAACTAATCCGAGTAGAAACTATTATTGGCGATCGCAATCAAGCTAACACCATTGATGCCTCTTCTGCCGGTACTGGTGCTTCTGTCAACGTTGATTTGCAACAAGAGAAGTTAGAAATTAATGTTGTTGGTGGTCCGGCTCTAAACCGCACTGTGCGGAACTTTATTAATGTCAAAGGTACTGGACTAAACGATACTATTGCTGGTAATAAACTAAGTAACAAACTTAGCGGTGGCGGTGGTAATGACGTCATTAGTGGTAGCGCTGGTAATGATGTCATCAATGGTGGCTCTGGAAAAGATACAGTGGATTACACTGGTCTAGGTAGAGGGATTACTGTTTTACCAACTGGAATCGTTAATAAAGGGGGTTTGGGCAAAGATCAGCTGATTGGGGTTGAGAAAGTCATTGGGGATGCGGGTCAGGTTAATACTATCGATGCTTCTTCTGCTGGTACTACTGCATCTGTGAATGTAAATCTGCAAAAGGAAACGTTACAAGTTAATATTGTTGGTGATGGCACGCTGAATTTCGGTGTCGAAAACTTTGTTAATGTCAAAGGTACTGGACGCAACGATACCATTGTTGGTGACAACCAAAATAATAAACTTACTGGTGGCGCAGGGAGTGATGAGATTCTTGGTGGTGGTGGCAAAGATACCATCGTAGGTGTAGACCCCAACAGCTTGAGTCCAGGAGTCAACGAGATTGATATCGTAACTGGAGGCGCTGGTGCTGATACCTTTGTTCTAGGAGATAGCAAGAATACTTACTATGAAGGGCGAGGATTCTTGGGTCTCAATGACTACGCTCTAATTACCGATTTCGAATCCGGTAAGGATAAAATCCAACTCAAAAAAGACAACTATCTGTTTGGACGAAACTTTATTGCTGTGCGCAAAGGCTTCTACTATAATGACTTGAATAGTGTTGCTTCAGCTGAAAATGTTGTTGACAACCTATCTGAAGGCGTTATTAAAGACTCTGGCTCCAGTCTCGGTGCTGACACCACTGCTGATAGCTTCGAGTCTAGTCGGATACTTCCTAGTTTTAATCTGGATATCATTGCTATCGTTTCCGACGGATATAGTCAATCTGATATCCACTTTGTGTAATCTCAAGTTTGGTTAGTTAGATCCGAAATAGTTGCTATATTTTTGGTGATTTAGTAATTAGTAATAGGTAATTATAAAGTATCAATTACCTATTACTAATTACTAAATTTCGTGCCAATTTGCCGTTACAAATCAATCACAAAGCCAATTTGGCGTTACAAGGGTTGTCTTCATGGGATTTCATCGAAATACCATAGATCGCTAAGGAAGACATTATGGCCACAGTTAAACAGGCAATCCTTAAAAACCAACCATCAGCAAACAAGATACTAGACTTAATCCCCGACGCCATTGAAAATAAACAGGTAACAGAAGTCAAGTCCAGCAATGCTGCAGGTTTGACTAATTTAAGTGCCCTGAGTGATATAGGCTTGAGCGGTGCAGAAAACTCAGCTGTACAAGGGTCATTGGGAATATCAGGTATATCAGGGTTAGTTGGAACTACATCAGTAGCAGGAAATTCAGCAGCTCCAGAACAAGAGAGTGTATTTGTAACACTAGAGGGCGCAGGTTTATCAAGTGGATCACAATCTGTAGGTATCGGATTTTCAGGTATAACGTCAAAGCCTGTTATCCAGCCCACTACATCGTCTACTCCGACTAGCCGACCGTTTATCCCTTTCTTCTTCCCTAATTTCGTTATCGGTACTCCCGGTAGTGACCTTCTAGTCGGTACTGGCTCGACTGATATTGTTCTTGGTCTCGGTGGAGATGATGTAATCTTTGCATTTGAGGGTAACGACATAGTCTTGGGTAATGATGGCGATGACGTTATGTTTGGTGGCTTTGGTGACGACAGGATGTTTGGTGGTCGTGGAAACGATTTTGTGTTTGGCGACTTCGGAAATGACACCATATTTGCGGACAGTGGCAATGATGTCTTGTTTGGTGATGCCGGTAAAGATACAGTTAATTACGCTGGCTTGGGTACAGCAATTACCCTCTTACCTAGGGGTATAGTTGACAAAGGCCGTTTTGGTCGGGATGAGCTTGTCGATGTTGAGAAAATTATTGCAACTCCAGGTAAAGCCAATACCATTGATACTTCCTCTGCTGGTTCTGGTGCTTCTGTTAACGTAAATCTGCAAAAGCAAAGTTTGCAGGTCAATCTTGCTGGCGGTTCTAGCTTGAATTTCACTGTCGAGAACTTTGTTAATGTCAAAGGTGCCGCCCTCAATGACAAGATTACTGGAGATAATAAAAGTAACCAACTTACCGGTGGTGCAGGAAGTGACGAGATCACTGGTGCTGGTGGTAACGACACTATAGTTGGTGTTGATCCGTCTAGTTTTAAACCAGGAACAAACGAGATCGATATTGTCACTGGAGGTTCCGGTAGGGATAAGTTTGTTCTAGGAGATTCCAAAAATGTTTACTATCAAGGTGGTGGAATCTTTGGGTTAAACGACTACGCTTTCATTGAGGATTTCCAAAGTGGTCAGGACAAATTCCAACTCAAACGAGGCAACTATCTGTTTGGACGGAACTTTATCGCTCTACAGAAAGGCGTGATCTTTAATCAGTCTCAGAATGTGTTTACAGCAACAGCTAAAACCAGTCAACCCAATCTGCCTCAGGTTGAGAATGCTGTTGACAACATTCTCAAGGGTAATGATCCTAATGTGTCTAAGGTTACTACTGGTTTTGGTAGTCAAATTAGTTTTTCTGCTTGGCCAATAGATAATGTCAGCAGCTCTTCTCAATTGATTGGTGGTCTTGACATCATCGCTATCACAGGTAATGAGTATAACTTAAGTGATATCGACTTTGTTTAAGGTTTAATTAATTTAATGGTAGGGTGGGCAGTGCTTAGCAACCGGATTGGCAAGGTTGGTCAATCGGTGTGATCCACTGCCCACCTGACATGTGTCAGGTTGGGGATATCGGAAAGATTGTTATAGGGTTTCCCATAGTTACGAGGTACATTCAATTTTCCCATGGGCCACTCCCGACTCCCGACTCCCGACTCCCGACTCCCGACTCCCGACTCCCGACTCCC